>JANOEM010000379.1:0-4742 GCA_031413195.1 Actinomycetes bacterium | reverse complement strand
CCTCGACGACGGCGTCGATCATCGCGAACGCAGCTGTGCCGTCACGGAGATCGGCAGGAAGGAACTGCCAATCGGGGGCAAGATCGTCCACCCGCTGGCGGGCGCACACCACAATCGTTGCGCCTGCGTCGGCGAAGCGCTGGGCAATCCCTCGGCCGACGCCCTTGGTGCCGCCGGTGACGAGCACCACCTTGCCTGCGAGGTCGATGGTGATGGCCATCGGTTCAGCGTAGCCAGCGGTCGTTCGTCGAACTGAATGCCTCAACCGCACAAAAGTGTTCGGTTGAGACATTCAGTTTGCGGTTCATGGACCGACCGCGCGAATCTGACGCTCCGTCAGATAGCCACTAGGGTCGACGGGATGGGAATCATCACGAACGTCGATGAAAGTGGCATCGCCGAGATCGTCGTCGATGCACCACCAGTGAACGCGCTCACGGTGGCCGGATGGTTCGAACTCGCCGATGCTGTCACGACCATCGGTCGTGACCCGGCGACCCGAGTCGTGGTGCTTCGCGCAGAGGGCAAGGGATTCAATGCCGGAGTCGATATCAAGGAGATGCAGAACACGGTCGGCTTCGACGCGTTGATCGGCGCGAACAAGGGTTGCTACGCGGCGTTCGCGGCGGTGTACGACTGCCCGGTGCCGTTGATCGTCGCGGTCCAGGGATTCTGCGTCGGCGGCGGTATCGGCCTGGTCGGCAATGCCGACATCATCGTTGCCAGCGACGACGCCTACTTCGGGTTGCCAGAGGTCGACCGAGGCGCTCTCGGGGCCGCGACGCATCTGTCGCGTCTGGTGCCGCAACACAAGATGAGAGCGATGGTTTACACCGCTGCAACGGCAACGGCGGCAGAACTGCATCACTTCGGCAGCGTGCTCGAGGTCGTTCCACGCGGCGAACTGAGAGAAACAGCGATGCGCGTCGCGGCATCGATCGCGGCGAAATCCCCAGCGGTGATGCGGGCCGCGAAGGAGTGCCTCAACGGCATCGATCCATGGGACGTCAAGCGTAGCTATCGATTCGAGCAAGGGTTCACGTTCGAGCTGAACCTCTCCGGTGTTGCTGACGAGTTGCGAGACGACTTCGCGGGAACCACCAAGTCGGCGGCCACCCAGAGCAGCGCACCGGAGAGTACGACGTGAGCCGCGACAAGCGCATCACCGAGGACCAGGCGATTGCTTCGTTGAGCGACGGGATGACGATCGGCATCGGTGGGTGGGGAAGCAGACGCAAGCCGATGAGCCTGGTCCGGGCGCTGTTGCGTTCGCCGTTAAAGGATCTGACGATCGTTTCCTACGGTGGACCCGATGTCGGCCTGCTCGCGGCAGCCGGCAAGATCCACCGGATCGTGTACGGGTTCGTCTCGCTCGACTCGATTGCCCTCGAACCGCATTGGCGGGCGGCGCGCCAGGCCGGCACAATCCCCGAGCCGGTCGAGTACGACGAGGGAATGCTGCAGTGGGGCCTCTACGCCGGGTCGTTGCGACTTCCGTTCCTGCCCACTCGGGCCGGCCTCGGCTCGAGCGTGATGGACGTCAACCCGTCGCTTCGCACGGTTCGATCGCCGTACGAAGACGGCGAGGAGTTGCTGGCGGTCCCGGCAATCCGGCTCGATGCCGCGTTCGTCCACCTCAACCGCAGCGATCAGTCGGGCAACGCCCAGTTCCTCGGTCCCGATCTGTACTTCGACGATCTCTTCCTCGGTGCCTGCGAACCTGGTCATCGATACCTCAGCTGCGAGCGGATCATCCCCACGGCCGACTTGCTGAACGAGGGGACCTTCCATACGTTGCGGATCAACCGCAGCATGGTCGACGGAGTCATCGAAGCTCCGAATGGCGCCCACTTCACCACGTGTGAGCCGGACTACGGACGTGACGAGGCGTTCCAGAAGGCCTATGCCACCGCAGCCGGCGACCCCGACCAGTGGGCCGAGTTCCGGAAGCGGTTCCTCGAAGGCACCGAGGCCGATTACCAAGCTGCGGTCACGGCATGGAGGGCGCAAGCATGAGCACGCCATTGGCCGACGTCGTGGTCATCGCTGCAGCCGAGGCTTTCCGTGGCGACGGCGAGATCTTCGCGAGCGGAATGGGCACGATTCAGATGCTCGGCGCCCGCACCGCGCGCAGCACGTTCGAGCCCGACCTGCTCGTCAGCGACGGTGAGGCCTTCTTCGTCGGCAACGAACTGCCGATCGGTGGTACCGACAAGCTGGTCGAGGGTTGGATTCCGTTCCGCAGCGTCTTCGACACCGTGTGGGGTGGGCGCCGGCACGTGATGATGGGCGCGAGCCAGATCGACCGATACGGCAACACCAACATCGCCAATATCGGTCCCTTCGATCGACCCAAGGCCCAGTTGCTCGGCGTCCGAGGCGGCCCGGGGAACACGATCAGTCATGCGACCAGTTTCTTCATCCCCAAGCACACGACAAAGGTGTTCGTCGAAAAGGTCGACATGGTCAGTGGGCTCGGCTACGACAGGGTCGCGAGTCTCAGCGAAACGGTACGCCGTCATCATCGCCTGCCGCGGGTCATCACCAATCTCGCTGTTCTCGACTTCGAGTCGCCCGATCATTCGATGCGCCTGGTCAGTGTGCACCCGGGTATCACTCCCGCAGACGTCCAGGCCGCGACCGGGTTCGAACTGATCATCGAAGGCGATGTCCCCGAGAGCCGTGCGCCGACCGCGGACGAGTTGGCCGTGATCGAGCGCCTCGATCCCCGCGGTCTGCGTCACCGAGAAGTCTCCTGATGCACCAACGGTTGCACACGCCGCTGTGCGATCTGGTCGGAGTTCGCTATCCAATCGTGCAGACCGGGATGGGTTGGGTGGCCGGCGCGGGCCTCGTCAGTGCGACGGCGAATGCGGGTGGCCTCGGCATCCTGGCCAGCGCGACGATGGATTTTTCCGAACTGAAGGTGGCCGTTGCAGCGGTCAGGTCGCGTACCGACAAGCCGTTCGGCGTCAATCTCAGGGCCGACTCCGCCGATGTCGGCGACCGCGTCCAGTTGTTGATCGACGAACGGATCAAGGTCGCGAGTTTCGCCCAGGCCCCGAAGGAAGCCTTGATCTCACGGTTACACGACGGCGGTGTGCTGGTGATCCCTTCGATCGGGGCTAAGCGACACGCCGAGAAGGTGCTTGCATGGGGCGTCGACGCGGTCTTGGTGCAAGGCGGCGAAGGTGGGGGCCACACCGGCTCTGTTCCCACCACCATCTTGTTGCCACAGGTGGTCGATGCGGTTGCCGGTCGGGTCCCGGTGATTGCCGCCGGTGGCTTCTTCGACGGTCGCGGGCTGGTGGCCGCGCTGGCGTATGGCGCGGCCGGGATTGCGATGGGGACCCGGTTCCTGCTGACCCGCGACTCGTCGGTCCCGCAATCCGTCAAGGACTTCTATCTCGCTCGAGGGGTCACCGACACCACCGTCAGCAAGCAGGTCGACGGCGTGCCTCACCGTGTCCTGAACACAGACCTCGTCAACCAACTCGAGAGTGGGCGCGGCAAACTGCTCGCGCTGCCGCGGGCGTCGATCAACGCGCTGAAGTTCCGTCGGATGACCGGCACGCCGTTGCGCGAGATGATCACCGAGGGCCTCGCGATGCGTAAGAGCATGGAATTGAGCTGGGCCCAGATGATGATGGCAGCCAACACACCGATGTTGCTCAAGGCCGCATTGGTCGACGGGCGTGTCGACAGCGGGGTGATGGCCAGCGGTCAGGTCGTCGGCGTGATCGACGACCTTCCGACCTGTGCTGAACTGATCGAGCGGATCATCGCCGAGGCCGATCAAGTCCTGGAGGGACTGGCGGGATGATCGGGAAGCCGACGTGACCGCACGAACCGTCCTGCACGGTGAAGCGCAGGTTCGTGCCGCCGTTGGTGCGCTGCTCGGTACCTCGGACTGGATCGAGATCACGCCGCAGCGACTCGCGGACTTCGCGCGTGCCACCGGCACGGCGGACAGTTCGTACTTGGCGATCGGTCTCTCGAACATGCTGCTGCCCCAGATCGTCGAAGTCACCGGATTCGCGATGGGCATCAACTACGGAACCGACGCAGTCACGTTCGGCCCGACGTTGCAACAGGGCGACCGCGTTCGCGCCTCGGCGACCTTGGTCGAGGTCACCGAGGTCAAACGCAGCATCCAAACCCGGATGACGATCTCGTTCGAGGTCGCTCCGGCGAAGTCAAGCGGCTCCGAATATGGCCAGCCCGGATGTGTCATCGAGTCGTTGTCGAGATGGTTGGAGTAGGGGAGGACTTTCCTTGGGAATCTTGGAGATGTTTCGGGTCGACGGCCAGGTCGCGTTCGTCAACGGCGCCGGTCGGGGAATTGGCGCGGCCACTGCGTTGGCCCTCGCCGAGGCCGGCGCAGATGTCGCGATCAGGGCCCGCACGTTGTCGCAACTGGAAGACGTCGCAGCGGGTATTCGTCCCCTCGGTCGGCGGGTGCTGGTTCTGCAGGCCACCGATTCGCCGGGGGACGACGTCGCCGCGCTCGAACGAACCGTTGCCGAACTCGGCTCGCTGAGCATCCTCGTCAACGTCGTCGGAGGGGCGATGCCCGGAGCGTTCCTCAAGGGAACCGACGCCAGGCTCAACGAATCGTTCGACTTCAACGTCACCGGACCGATTCGACTCAGTCGTGCCGCAGTGCCGCACATGCTCGCCAGCGGCGGTGGGTCGATCGTCAACATCACGACTGCAATGGCACATCTCGTTGCGCGCGGGTT
>JANOEM010000378.1:0-10812 GCA_031413195.1 Actinomycetes bacterium | reverse complement strand
GGTGCCCGGCGTTCGGCGGCAACCCAGACCTGGCCGCGGCCGAGGCTCCTCGCTCGTTCGCTACCGTCACTGTTGCATGACCCCGAAGCCCCGCCGACCGTATCCATTCGAGCCAACCTTCACGCCAACCGTCGCAAGCTTCGACGAATGGGCCGACCAGCAGCTCGAACGGCTCCGTGGAAATCCCGCGGCTGATGCTTTGTTCGCCAATGCCAGTCATCTCGGCGATTTCAGCGTCATCTGGCACATCATCGGTGCTGCCCGCGGCCTGACCGATCCACGCCGCGCCGATCAGGCCACCGCGTTATCGGGTGTGCTCGCTGCAGAGAGCCTGTTTGTCAACCAGGGGATCAAGCGGCTGTTCCGTCGAACACGACCGACCGAGACCGGCGATGCTCGGTTCGAGGTTCGGCGACCGACGACGAGCAGCTTCCCCAGTGGACACGCATCATCTGCATTCGTCGCAGCAACCCTGCTCACGGCATGGGGCGGCAAGCGAACAGCACCGGTCTGGTTCGGACTCGCCGCAGTCGTTGCGATCAGTCGCGCCTATGTCCGGATCCATCACGCCAGCGACGTGGTCGGCGGTGCCGTGGTCGGTCTTGGACTCGGTTGGGGAGCCAAGTGTCTTCTACGGCGCATTGCGCCGGAGCTGTGACGTAACCTGCTTGCCCTATGGCCGACCCGTTTCCGCCCGACAAAGACAATCACGCGTTCGACACCAAGGTCTTCGACACGAAGATGTCCGATGCCGAAGGGTTGATGTGGCGGATGGAGAAGGACCCCTACCTGTCATCGACGTTCGCGAACGTGACGGTCCTCGATCGCAAACCCGATTTCGAGCGGCTCGTTCGACGAATGGAGCACTCCACGTGGATCGTGCCCCGTCTCCGTCAGCGGGTACAACCGGCGCCGGCAAACCTCACCGCGCCGACCTGGGTCGACGACAGCAACTTCGACATTCGCTACCACGTTCGCCACATTGCGTTACCCAAACCCGGAACGATGCGCCAACTGCTCGACTTGGCGAACCTGCTCACCAACGACCCCTTCGATCGAACGAGGCCGCTGTGGCAGTTCGTTGTCGTCGACGGGCTTCGCGGCGGAAAGTCGGCGCTGATCGAGAAACTCCATCACACGATCGCGGATGGCGAAGGGATGGTTCAACTCAGCCTGGCATTTCTCGATTTCGACCCCGATGCACCCGAGCCCCCTCCATTCGATCCGGCGACCGAGCCCACGCATCACGATCATCCGACAGTTTCGAGCAGCGAGACACTTCGCGACCTCTTCACCGGAACGATGCGGATGCCACTCGGGATTCTGCGCCAGTTTCGAGAGCTTCTGGCCGATCCGGCGCAGATCCCGACTGCCGGCACGGCTGCAGCCGAAACCGTTCGTGGCATCATCACCCAGCTCGGCGATGTCGAGCAGGCCCACTCGCCGCTGTGGACCAAACGGTCGCTGCAACGACGGATCGAGACGCTGCGCGCCCCGTACGCAGAGACCCGCGCCGTTGCCAAGAAGTTGGGCGGCAAACTGAACACTGCCTTTCTCACCGTTGCAGCCGAGGGCGCGAGTCGGTACCACATCAGGTTGGGAGCACCTGTCGAGACGTTGCGGTCGTCGATGGCGATCAGTACTCGCAGCGAAACTTCAGGAGCGAATGCCTTCTCGCTGGTGCGGATGCTCATACCCACCGGTGAGATGCCCATCGCGGACCGCTTCACCGCGATCAGCGATGCATCCAGTGAGGCACGGGGTGGTTCCGGATCGGCATCGTTGGAGACTCTTGCAGCGGTCGCAGCGACACTGCCGACATCGTTGGTCACCCGACTCGCCCGGACCCAGGCCCAAACGGTTGATTTTGCCACCAGCAACGTTCGCGGCGCACCGATTGCGATGTACGTCGCGGGGGCCAAGCTGCTCGAGAACTACCCCGTCGGGCCGCTCGGCGGCGTTGCGTTCAACCTGACCTTGTTGAGCTACTTCGGCAGCCTGGACATGGGAATCAACATCGATACCGCGGCTGTTGCCGAACCCGAGTTGCTGCACGAATGCTTGACCGGCGCGTTCACAGACCTTCTGGCCCAATAGCCGATCAGCCTGTGAACATCAGGCAGTGAAGATCAGCCCGTGAAGCTCAGGCGGTAACGACGGGCGCCGGATGGGTGAGCAACGTGCGCACGTCCAACAACAGGTCGGCAACTTCGCCGGAAGATACGAGCTCGCGGCGCAGCATTTCTGCAAGCGCCTTGTCGATGACTGCCAAGGCTTCGGTAATCACTGCCTCGTTCGTGTCTGTCATCGAATGCTCCTCCTGAGTTGGTTCAGCGTGGGTGCTCTGGTTGGTCACGATCGTCACCGTATCCCGGCGCCGACCGCTGTATGTGCATAGTAACGGTTAAGAATTCGTTTCGGGATCGCGCCCCGCGCAATCCATGTCACATACCATCGGCAGATGGATCTCTCGGGTAAGCACGTAGTTGTGACGGGTGCGGCAAATGGCATCGGGCGAGCACTGGTGCGCCGCTTCCATCAGGCCGGAGCGCGAGTCGTCGTCGCCGACATCGACGACGCCGGCGTGGTGACGGTCGCCGCCGAATTGAACGACCTGCGGCCCGGTTCGGCGCTCGGCGTCACTGCCGACATCAGCACCGAGCAGGGCAACATCGACCTGATCCGCCAGGCCGAGTCGACCTTCGATGTCGTGGATCTGTTCTTCGCGAACGCGGGCATCGGCGCCGGCACCGATCTCGACACACCCGAAGCGATCTGGAACGCAGCGTTCGCGATCAACGCGCACGCCCACCGTTGGGCCGCGAAGCACCTGTTGCCGACCTGGCTCGATCGAGGCGAAGGGTACTTCTGCTCGACCGCTTCGGCCGCGGGGTTGCTGTCGCAGATCGGGTCGGCGCCCTACAGCATGACCAAGCATGCAGCAGTTGCGTTCGCCGAGTGGCTGAGCCTGACCTATGGCGATCGGGGTTTGCGGGTCAGTTGCCTGTGCCCGCAGGGAGTCAACACCAACATGCTCAACCAGGGCGACCTACCGGGCGCCGGGCTCTCCAGCAGCGTCGTCCGTTCGGCCGGCGAGGTCCTCGAACCAGCCGAAGTGGCAGACGTCGCGCTGGCCGTGATCCACGCCGAGACGTTCCTGATCGCGCCGCATCCGGAAGTGCTCACCTACTGGGGCCGGAAGGTCTCCGACTACGACCGGTGGCTGGCCGGGATGCGCAAGCTCCAAGCACGCATGGAGGCCGGCTGAGACCTGCGCTTCGTCACGTCGGTCCGACCGGTCGTATGGTCACGGGCATGGGAGTTCGCCTAGATCCGTCCGACGAATACATGCACGAACTCGGCCCTGAGTCGAACTTCAACGAAAGCATGTACATCAACTGTTTCGACCCGGTCAACCAAGTCGGCGGATGGTTCCGCATCGGCAACCGAGCGAACGAGGGCTATGCCGAAATGACGGTCTGCCTGTACCTGCCCGACGGCAAGGTCGCGTTCATGTACAAGCGCCCGACCATCGACAACAACGACGCGTTCGATGCCGGCGGCCTGACCTGGACAATGGTCACGCCGTTCGAGGAACTGAAGATCCGGTACAGCGGCAAGGTCGTGCTCCTCGACGATCCACTGCAGATGTCGAATCCGAAAGAGGCGTTCACGAACAATCCCTACGCAGAGTGCGAGGTGCAGTTGACCTTCTCCGGTCAGGGCAAGCCGAGCATGTTCGGCGGCGAACCGGATGAGCCCCACGAGACTCCTGGCGAAGAGTTCGCCAAGGGTCACTACGAACAACTCATCCAAGCCCACGGCACGATCCGGGTCGGCGAGCAGGAGTGGGAGATCAATGGCAACGGCCTGCGCGATCACTCGTGGGGCCCGCGCTACTGGCAAGCACCCTGGTACTACCGTTGGCTCACCGCCAACTTCGGTAAGGACCTCGGGTTCATGGCCAGTCGAGTCGCGAAGAAGAACGGCCCCGGAACCAGAGGTGGGTTCGTATGGGGTGACGGCCAGATGCACTACTGCGACCACGTCGAGCTCAGCACCGACTTCGCGCAGCGCACCGGGGTCGGGGCCGGTACCTACCACGAGCGCATCTCCGGTCTGTTGCGTTCATCGAGAAGCAATCGGGAATGGACCTTCACCGGTGAAGTGATGAACCTGATCCCGTTGCGAAACCGCCGCCAGGACCCGGAAGGCAACTGGCTCGTCACCCGGATCAGCGAAGGCATGACCCGCTGGACCCTGACCGGATCAAGCCAGCAGGACACCGCGGTCGGATACGGCCTCAGCGAGTACCTCGATCAGATCATCGACGATCAACCGGTCGGTATCGCCGAGTGACCGATCAGCCCTGGAGGAACTCGATGATGTCGGGGAATCCGGTGCGGTCCTGGTAGAAGAACGCGTGTCCGCCTTCGTACATGCGGAACTCGGCGTTGGCGATTCGTCCCGCGATCGCCTCACCGTTGGAAGCAGGCGCGATGCCGTCATACCGACCGGATGCAACCAGGGTCGGACAGGTGATGTTGGGCAGCCGGTCGTAGACATCGAGCTTGCTGCGGGCCTCCAACTGCAAGCGCTCGCCGCGCACGACATCGTCGGCTTTGGCAATGGTCGAGCGGTCAGCCATCGCCTTCGCGAGGACCTGATCTCGGGGGTTGGCCTCCAGCCACTCCGCAATGAACCGGGTGTCGAGCAACTGAAGACCGAGAGCGGCGCGTTCGGCGGGCGCCAGTTCGGCAAGGGTGTGGAGCGGATACGAGGCCCCGCCGTCACCGCCGGGGGATGTGACGACGAGTGCGAGCCGCTCGATTCGTTCCGGCCACGTGACCGCAAGTTCCTGGGCAACCATGCCACCGAAACTGATCCCAACGACCCGGTATGAATCCCAGCCGACGTGTTCGGCGAGCGCCGCAGCATCGGCTGCGTAGTCGGCCATCGAGTAGGGACCAGCGGGGATCTCGGTCAAACCCAGCCCGCGCTGGTCGTGGGCGAGCAAATCGAAGTGGGGACCAAGCAGGTCGAGGATCGGCCCCGTCATCGCGAGCGTCGATCCTGACCCGTTCAAGAACAGCAGACGCTCGCCATCACCCGATCGCTGATAGTGGATGTCGATCCCGTTCACATGAACTGTTGGCACAGCTGGCACCATATTCCCGAACAGTCGTAACGTCATGCTCGTGAGGAACACCGGGCGTGCCCAGCGAGTTGCCCCAGGACCGGGCCAGGAGAGCGTCTGGGACTACCCGCGTCCGCCGGCCTTGGTTCCGGCGCCGAGCCGGGTTCGGGTGATCCATGCCGGCCATCTGGTGGCCGAGACCAGCTCCGCCGTCAGGGTGCTCGAGACGAGCCAGCCGCCGGCGTTCTACATCCCTCGTCGCGACATCGATGAAACGTGCCTGCAACCGGGCGCCGGAAGGTCGATGTGCGAATGGAAGGGACCGGCGACGTATTGGTCGGTCGCGGTCGACGGCGCAAATCCTGTCGCCAACGCCGCGTGGAGCTACGAGAGCCCCACCCCTGCGTTCGCGTCGATCAGCGGCCACCTCGCGTTCTATGCCCGTTTGATGGACGAGTGCTGGGTCGACGACGAACAAGTCATCGCCAACCCCGGTTCGTTCTACGGTGGGTGGATCACCTCGAAAGTCGTCGGACCCTTCAAGGGAGACCCGGGTACCGAGTACTGGTGATCTCAGCCGGTGGGCGCCGGCTCTGCGCTGACGGCGGCACCCGCAACCTGCAACTCGGCGGCCTCGACGATCTCTGCGATAGACCGGCTCGGTGTACGACCGCCGGAAATGTCCTCTTCGATCATCGCGGAACTGATCGTGAAGACGTCTGTGCGTCCTTTTTTCTGCAACGCCGCGACTTCCCTCAACGCCGTCTCGACCCGCTCTGCCTGCGACCGCTTACCGTGGGCCGACACCAAACTGCCTGCGATCTGGAGCTCACGATCGAGATCGGCAATCAATTCAGTGAGCTTCTTGCGACCAGTTGGAGTCATGCCTTCGGTTGGGATCATTACCGAGTGTCCCACATCGCGGGCTGCTTCGGTACCAGCCGAGGGACCAAACAAGGATCACGCGGGGATCACACGGTTCGTTCGAGCGCCATCATCTCAGGTTGGTCGCCGCGACGAATCGTGCTGCGACGTCGCGATCCCCGACCACGTCGACCGTCTCCACGGCCCGCCGTCGCCACAGCACGAGCAGCAGATCGCTTGCACCGCCGCGCAGCGCGCAATCGCCTTTGGCGTGTTCGCGGGTGACGTCATAGCCATCGATTGTCGGGCGGATCGTCCACTCCCCCGCGACGTCGCCGCAGTGGATGTGCACTGATCCGCCGACCGGTGCGGCGCCCTCGGCGATGTCGGCGAGGAAGTGCTCGAGGAACTCGTCGATGCCGTCGCTCGCCAACGCTGCGTCGATGTCCGGTGGCTCACCCACCAGGCAATCGGCATCCCAGCGATGCACGGCGGTCTCGTGGGCCATCCGTCGGATGACGAAGGCGACGTCGCCCTGCTCCGACCAACTCCACACGGGGGTCGAAGGATCGGCGTCGGACAGTACCTCGACGGTACGGGCGAGCATCCGGTCGAAGTTCGCAAGGAGTTCCTCGTCGGGTACCTGCTCGACTCGTGGAACATCCTTCCAAGTTGCGGCCCGCATCGTCACGACGGTTGCCCAGAAATAGAGGACCTCGCTCAGGTGCCAGATCAGATCGCGGTTGCGCCACCCTGGGCACGATGCGACCGGAGCGTCCAAACTGACCGCCGAAACCGAGTGACGAAAGGCCAATCCATCGCGCCCGAGCGCGGCGAGGTAATCGGAACTGTCCATCGAGTCATCTGATCACACGCGAGCGGCCGGAGTTCACAGCGACGGGATCGCGCTTGCCAGTTCTCGCCATTCGGCCATCGGGAGCCCCGCCTGATTGCTGGGAAGGACTTGGACGCAGACGTGGTTTGCGCCGCGACCGAGATGGTCCTTGACCCGATCGACGATGGTGTCCAGTGTGCCCCAGGCCACGATCGCGTCGACCAACTTGTCGCTGCCCCCATCGAGCAGGTCGTCGTCACCCCACCCGAGCCGGCGAAGGTTGTTGGTGTAGTTCGGCAAGCCGAGATAGGTGCTCATCGCCCTGCGCGCAATGGCCCGGGCCGTTTCCGGATCGGTCTCGAACACCGCCATCTGCTCGGGCGCGAGCAGGGCATCGGGTCCGAGCGCCTCTCGGGCAACGGTCGTGTGCTCGACCGGGACGAAGTACGGATGCGCGCCGAGACTGCGCTCGGCTGCGAGCTTGAGCATCTTCGGTCCGAGCGCGGCCAGTGCCCGCTGCGGTGGAGAGGTTGGTTGGGCCGCGAAGTACATACCCCGATCCATCTGATCGAGATAGCTGACCATCGTGCTGTAGGGCTTGTCGTACGCATGCATGTGCACACCCTCGACCATGGGTTGATGGCTCACGCCGAGCCCGAGCAGAAACCGATCGGGGAACGCTTCGCTGAGCGCCTTCCATCCCGCCTGCATCGTCATCGCCGTTCGGGCGTGAATGCTGGCGATACCCGTCGCGAGGTGCAGGGACTTGGTGGCCGACAGCAGCAACGCTGCGTTGGCGAAGGGTTCGCGACCGACAGCCTCCGGCAACCAGACTGCGCCGAAGCCGAGCTCCTCGATCTCGGCGACCGCCTCCTGGGCGCGAGCCATTGGCTGCATGTCGAGTTGAAAGGTCCAAAGTCCAAGACGTCCGAGATCCATCGTGGCAACGTAGGACGGAAAGGTCATCGACGACGAGGCGTGCGCTGATCGACCAGGCTCGCCGACGCGACTACCGTCCACGGGATGAGCGAGAACCAGCCACACCCACTCAGCCGACACGCCGAGATCGCAGAGCGGATCATCGGCGGGATCGTCGCCGCCTCCAGCCCGGCAGTTTCACCCGACGGTTCATCGATCGCGTTCGTGGTCGGCACCGTCGACATGGTCACGAACAAGGGCCGGGCCCAACTGTGGCTCGCTGCAGCAGACGGCGGCACACCGCCTCGCCCGCTGACGAACGGCGAGAAGAACGATTCCCAGGCAACCTGGTCGCCCGACGGTCACAGCCTCGCATTCGTGTCCGCTCGAAGCGAAAAGAAGGGCGAGGCAACACTGCACATCCTGCCGATGAACGGCCCAGGCGAACTGCGAACCGTTGCATCGATGAAGGACGGAATCGGCGACGTGGCGTTCAGCCCCCGACGGTACCTCGATCGCGTTTACCAGCCGGACCCAGCACGAGCGGTACGCAGCCGAAGACGAGAGCTGGCAGGCGCCTCGCAAGATCGAACGATTCTTCAGCCGGCTCAACGGTGAGGGATGGATCTTCGACCGACCGTCGCACATCTACGTGGTTCCGGCCGACGGAACCGCGACGGCGAGGAACCTCACCCCGGGCGAGTTCGAGCACGACGGCGTGGCCTGGCTTGCAGACTCCAGCGCGCTGATCACATCGGCCCAACGCCACGACACCTGGGACACCGATCTTGCATCCGATCTGTACCTGGTCCCTCTCGAAGGAGCGATCACCGCACTCACGCACCAAACAGGTAACTACGGTGGGCCAAAGGTCTCGCCCGATGGCACCCGAGTCGCCTTCCTCGGAACCGACGACCCCAACACCGATCCCCAGAATGCCCACGTCGGGGTGCTGGACCTGGCCACGGGCGACCGGCAATGGGTCAGCCGGGACCTGGACCGAACCTTCAGCCCGACCACTGGCGCCGTAGCACCGATCTGGATCGACGATGCGACCCTGCTCGCCAGTGCGGAGGACCGCGGCACGTGCCACATCTACTCCATTGCGGCCGACGGATCGACCGCTCCTTCTCCCGTCACCAAGGGTGCCCGCTGGGTCAAGACCTGGGATGCGTCGGGCGGAACGCTCGCGATGACGGTCAGTTCCGTCGACAGACCGGCCGAACTCGTCGTGGTGATCGACGGCGTGGAGACCCAGTTGACCCGGCTTTCCGACTCCTACGTGGCGAAGGTCAGGCCGTTGCCGTGGGAGCACTTCACCGTACCGACGTCGGACGGATCACTCGAGATCGACGCGTGGATTATGCGGCCAGTGGACTTCGATCCGGCATCCACCTACCCCGTCATCCTCAACGTCCACGGCGGACCACACACCCAGTATGGCGAGACCTTCTTCGACGAGGCTCAGTTCCAGGCCGCAGCCGGCTTCGTCGTCTTGATGAGCAACCCCCGAGGCGGCAGCGGACGCGAGCAGTCGTGGGGCCAGGCCATCCTCGGCCCGAGCCACCCGGTTTCTCCCGGAGCAGGGTGGGGGTCCGTCGACGTCGACGACGTGATGGCCGTTCTCGACGCAACCCTTGCCCGCTACCCCTTCTGCGATCGCGCCCGCGTCGGCATGCAGGGAGGAAGCTACGGCGGGTACATGGCGACGATGTTGGCCGGCCTCCACAGCGACCGCTTTCGCGGTATCTGTAGCGAACGGGCGGTCAACAACATGCTCAGCGAGGAGTGGAGCAGCGACATCGGCAGCGTTTTCCGGGTCGAGCACGGACCGACTCACATCGAGGCGCCAGAAGAGTATGAACGGATGTCGCCCGTACGCCACGTGCGCGAGATCGCCGTTCCGATGCTGATCATCCACAGCGAGGACGACCTCCGCTGCCCGATCTCGCAAGCAGAGGAACTGTTCATGGCGCTGCGCCTGCTGGGCAAGGACGTGACCTTCTACCGCTTCCCCGGCGAGTCCCACGAACTGTCACGCAGCGGCTCGCCGATCCACCGTCGCCAACGCGCCGAGATCATCCTCGATTGGTTCACCGAGCGACTCGCCCCCCAGCCGTAACCCCCAACCCCAACCCCACATTCATGTCACCGCAAGTTGTCGTTTTTCGTATGTTGCGGTGACATGAACGGTGGGGTCAGTCGTCGGCGAGCCAGACGTCGATCAGCTTGCGGGCGATGCTGATCCGGGGAGGGATGTTCGGGAGCGCGTCCTTGCGGTACCAGTTGGCGTCGAGGATCTCCGTTGGATCGCAAACGATCTCACCGCCTGCATAGTCCGCGTGGAAGCCCAACATCAGGCTGTGCGGGAACGGCCACGGCTGGCTGCCCCAGTAGCGGACGTTGGCGACATCGATGCCGACCTCTTCGCGAACCTCGCGAATCACCGCATCTTCCAGTGACTCGCCGGGCTCGACGAAGCCGGCCAGGCAGCTGTACATCGGCCCACGGAACTGCACTCCCTGGGCGAGCAGAGCTTCCTGATCCGCTCCCTCGCCGCGGGTGACCAAGGTGATCATCGCTGGAGCCAGCCGGGGGAATGCCATCAGTCCGCAGCGAGGGCATTTCATCGCCCGCTCACCGGGACGCACCTCGTTCGGCGTCGCACATCGGCCGCAGAAGCGATGGGTCCTCGCCCATTCGACGATCTGCACGGCTCGGCCGGCCACCATCCATTCTGTCTCCGAGGCTCGGCCGAAGTAACTGAACAGGTCCGTTGCTGCGCCGTCGGCAGGATCGTGACCGTGGGGCACGTCGACCCCCCACACGGCATCGCCGTTCAACAAGCCCAGGAAATGCAGGTCCCACGTGGGGTCGGCCGGCTCGTCGTGGATCCACACACTGGCACCAACGACGTGGACGTATCGGTGGACGGCCGGCGAGGCCGCTGGGGGAACGACGAGTGAGACGAACGAGTGGGGTTGCTCTGGCACGAACCCAGCATGCCACGGCGATATAGCGTGCACCCATGACGAACGCCAGCTCACCGAACGTACCG
>JANOEM010000377.1:0-7152 GCA_031413195.1 Actinomycetes bacterium | reverse complement strand
CGTGATGCCCACGCCGCTCGGCGATGAGTCGTGAGACGTGTCCTGGGCCCAGACCGAGACGACGTGTGAGTCGTCGATCACGGACTGCTCGACCGCTACCGCCAACGCGGAAGCCGCGATGTTCGGGTCGTTGCGCAGATCCTCCAACTGCGACTCCGTGAGCGCAAAGTTGAAGTTGCCGACTATCGCGTCCCAGGGGAAGCCGTGTTCCCTGCCATTTTCGTACAGCCTGTTCAGGCTGCTCGCGTATCCCCCGACGCCGATCATCAACGCCACCGCCACCCCGCCGCCGAGGATTGTTTGACGGGCAGTCGAAAGTCGATTCGACGAAGCGCGGTCGAACATCAGCCGGGCACCGACGATCGCTCTCGTGGGGACTTCGGACGACAAGAACGCGGTTCGGCGGGGGCGTTGCCGGACTCGAATTCGAATCGGGCGCGTGGAGGCGACCAGCCCAACCGCTGCACCGATACCGACGACGGCAACGATGACGCTCAACGCGCCGGTGATCAGAACCGCGAGATTGACGTCTACGCCGGCCGTCGGGTCGACGAGACGACCGAGCCCGACCGGGAACAACGTCGATGCGAGCCCGGCAATGGTCACGGCGCCGAGCGATCCCAAGGCTGCTGCCGGCAAGACCCGGGTGGCCGTGACTGCTGCGAGTTGGGCCCTGGTGAAGCCGAGCGCCTGCAGGGCTTTGGAGTCAGCGCCGAGCAAGCGCTGGTCGGTTCGAACGAGTTGCGTCACCACCACCAAGCCAGCTCCCGCGGTGAGAAGGCCGAGGACGAAAAGGAGGGTGGTCTCGACGCCGATCGGTGAGCGAAGGGCCTCTTCGCCCCCGACCTGGCCGCTGGCAGCGCTGAAACTCTCGGGATCGACCTCCAGACCGAGTTCGGTGCTTCGTTGTGTGAATGCCGACTGGAACTGTTCCACCGCAGCGGGATCATCGAGCTTGATCTGGTAGTCGTCGCCGTAGGTGAGGAACTGTGCGCGATGTTCGAGGTAGAAGTCGTTCGACACGATCACCTCGTTGAAGTTCCCGAGTTGGGACGGGCCGGTGACCTCGTCGTGACTCAGGTCCTGCAGGGATCTGGAGACCGCCGCGACGTGGAGTGTGTATGCCGGCCCAGTAGGTATGAAGTCGCCAGCGGACACTGACTCGCCTTGGTCGACTCCGAAGGTGCGCACGACGAGGTTGTCACCGGGTCCGACGGCGAAGGCCCGAGCCGCCGCTTCGTTGATGATCGCGCTGAGCGGATCGGAGCCATCTGGCAGCGTCCCTTTCACGATGCGGGACAGGCCCCTGGCTACTTCCCAGTCAAGTCCGACCGTGTTGGCGAAAGGGCTCAACCTGTCGTCCTTGAGCACGACGCGCATCAGGAGGTACGGGTTGAGGGCTGCTTCGTCGACACCCGGCAACGCCGCTACTTCGTCAGCCGTCATCTCCGTGGAGACCTGCAGGTCGAACTGCGTGGTTTGCGCCAGAGCACGATCGAGCGCCGAACCCGACCGGCGGGAGCCTGCAATCAGCGCGAGGGACAAACCTGCGGCGAACGCGATGACGACTGTCAGGACGACTGTGGCGGCCACCCTGCGCCGGACCTGAGACTGCGCGACCTGAGCAATAGCCGCGGAGGGAAGAGCAGGTGATGGGGACACGGGCACCTGCTCAACCAGCCGGATCTAGAATGTTGGCGACCAAGCCCATGGCCGACATCTTGCTCGCGATCAACGCCGAGAGCCATCGTGGCAACCCGTCCGATCCGAGTGGTACTGGCACCCGGCTTCAAAGTCGTCGTCGACCGAACTGATCACAGGCCACGAACGAGTTCGGCCCTCGATCTACAGATCGAAGTCCTTGTTCGGACGGATGACCTCGAACTCGACTCCGGAGAGGGCAACGACCGTCTTGAGCAACTCCGGGTCACTGTTGCGCCCGATGTTCGTCGCCACCAATGCGAATCGCCCGGATCGCCGCCTGCGAACCCCCGAGCAATGCGAGCACGTTCGTCTCGAGCATCGCCCGCCAGGCATCGGGTTCGCCGTCGATGACCGAACCGAGATAGGCCACGCCGGCGTTGTTCACGAAGATGTCGAGCCGGCCGTCGGCTTTCTTGGCCGACTGCACGAGATCGTTGATCGCACGAGGTTCGCGTACGTCGGTGACCATGCCAGTGGCGCGTCCTCCGCTCTCTGCGATGAGGGCCGCGCTTTGCTCCATCGCTGCCGCGGTGCGGCCGGCCAGGATCACGTGCGCTTCGGCCGCCGCCATTCGTTCGGCGATTGCCTTTCCGATACCGCTCGAGGCGCCGGTGACGATTGCGGTGGGTGGAGGATCTCGAATCGAACGGTTGAGTGGCATCCATGACCGACCCGGTGAAACTCGCAGCGATTGTCGGAAGCCTTCGTGCTGATTCATTCAGCAGGCGCGTGTTCGGCGTCGCTGCCGAGCTTGTCGCTCCGGATGTTCAACTGACCGAGGTCGGTATTCGTGATGTTCCGTTCTACGACGGTGACGTCGAAGCCGGCGGCGATCCGGCGGCTGTGGTCCGCTTGAAGGCATCCGTGGCCGCCGCCGCAGGGTTGATCGTCTTCACCCCCGAGTACAACCGAAGCGTCCCGGCGGTGACCAAGAACGCAATCGACTGGCTCTCTCGACCTGCCGGCGACAGCGTCCTTTCGCGCACCGTGGTCGGCGTCGTCGCAGCAACACCGGGACGCCACGGTGCCTCCGGCGTTCGGGCCCATCTCGCCGACGCGCTCGGCTCCAGTCTCTACGAGCCGTCACTCGGTATTGCCAGTGTCGGCCATCAGTTCACGAACGGCGAACTGACCGACGAGGACACCCGCGACCAACTCAAGACTTGGCTAGCCGGATTCATCGCGGTGCTGTCTGCCAGGATGGCGTGACGTTCGAGATAGGAGCCGGTGACCATGACAAGTGACACGACGCCGGGAGGCCCTGTGACGGCAAGGGTGGATGACTGGGCGACCGACTACGACATCTTCGACTCGCAGTACGTCTCCGACCCCTACGGCATCTGGGACGAGTTGCGCCAGGCCTGCCCGATCGCGCACACCGATCGATGGGGAGGGTCGTGGCTGCCGACCCGGTACGCCGACATCTATTCAATCGCGCATGACATCGAGACGTTTCCTTCCGGAAATGGCATCAGCGTTGTGCCCATTGTCGACATGGGACCGGGTGGCGGCCCTTCGCCGTTGCTCGCGGCGGGTGTGCCGCCGATCAGCGCCGACCCGCCACTGCACACATGGACCCGCCGTCTCATCCTGCCGACGATGAGCCCAGCTCGTGTCGCCGAGTACGAGGTCTTCACCCGCGAACTGTGCGGGCGCTTGGTCGACGATGTGCTTGTACGCGGTCAGGGCGACGCTGCATCCGAGTACGCCCAGCAGATCCCGGTGCGGGTGATCGGTCACATCCTCGGCGTGCCCGAGTCGATGTCGGCCACGTTCACCGAGTGGGTACGCGACGTACTCGAGTTCGCTCACGATCCGGAACGTCGTCGTCGCGGCGTCACCGGGATCATCACCTATCTGCAGGGAGCGATTGAGGAACGGCAAGTCGAGCCGAAGGACGACTTCATCACCGAGTTGCTTCAGTCCGAACACGACGGCGAACCGGTCGGGCTACCCGTGGTGATGGGTATGTGTGCATTGCTGCTCATCGCCGGCATCGACACGACTTGGTCGTCGATCGGTTCGACGATGTGGCACCTCGCTCTGCATTCCGACGACCGCCGCCGCCTGGTGAGCGAACCTGCGCTGATGCACACGGCGATCGAGGAATTCTTGCGGGCGTACGCGCCGGTGACGATGGCGCGGCGACTGATCGAGGACAAGGACTACATGGGATGTCCGATGAAGGCTGGCGAGCGCGTCCTGATGAACTTTCCTGGAGCCAACCGTGACCCTGAGGTCTTTCCGGATGCCGACAGGGTGATCCTCGATCGTGAGCAGAATCGCCATCTCGCGTTTGGTGCGGGCATTCACCGTTGTGCGGGTTCCAACCTTGCTCGGATGGAACTGCGTGTCGCTGTCGAGGAATGGCTTGCACGAATCCCCGAGTTCGAGGTCGTCGATCCTGCACGGGTCACCTGGGCCGGCGGCCAGGTTCGAGGCCCGCGGTCAATTCCGGTTCGGGTGCTCTGACCGAGCCGCTCGAATCCGGTTGGTCGACTCAGACGGCTTTCAATTCGACGACCAGGTGCTGCGGACCGCGCGCCCAGGTCACAGCGACGTTTTGGTAGTTTCCCGGTTCGACTGGTCGGACCGCGGCAATCCGGTCGAGGAATGCTTCCACTGCAACACGGGCTTCCAGGCGTGCCAGGCTTGCGCCCGGGCAGATGTGCGGACCGCCGCCGAATGCGAGATGACTTCGTATGTCTGCCCGATCGAGATCGAACTCGTGCGGGTTGTGGTAGCGGTCTTCGTCTCGGTTGGCCGACGCGAGTCCGAAGGCGACCTTGTCGTGCGGACAGATTTGCTGGTGTCGGATCTCGGTCTCGATCATGCAGTTGCGCATCAAGAACTTGACGGGTGGATCGTGCCGGAGCGACTCTTCGATAGCAGCCGGAATCGCACCTCGGTCGTTCCGCAGGCGATCGAGCAGTGCGCCGTCCTGCGCGATCGTCCACAACAAGTTGCCGATCAGGTGACGGGTGGTCTCGTTGCCCGATATGAACAGGAACACCAGCTGAGAACGGGCCTCGACATCGGAGAGACGGCGGCCGTCGATTTCGGTGTGGACCAGCCGCGATATGAAGTCGTCGCGAGACGTGGTCCGCCGATCCTTGATGAGCGCGTCGACATACGCTGCGAACTCCGGATGGGCGCCCGCCAGTCCCTCGCCTCGGTCGTTGCGGTTCTTCGTCGGATACGTGCCCTGGACGACTTCCTCCGACCATTGGGCCCACAATCGATAGTCCGCCGGTTGAGCACCGAGGAGGTGAGCGATGACGTTGTTCGGCACAGGAATGACGAACTCGGCGACAAGGTCGACCGGGCCACGATGGTCGAGCAGGCTGTCGAGCAATTGATGGCACAGGTCGACGATGTACGGCTCGAGTCGAGCGATCTTGTGTGAGGCAATCGCGGAGTTGATGATCTTGCGGATCTGGCCGTGTCGGGGTTCGGGGATCTCGTTCGCCAACTGTTCCTCGTCGGGAACGACAACTCCCGGTTCCCGGAAGCTCGCCAGGAACGTCGCTGTGTCCTTGGTGGCTGCCAGTACGTCGTCGTAACGCGCCATGAACCAGGCCCCAGACGGCGTCTTGCTGATTGGCTCGTCACGGCGTAGGCGAGCGAGTTCAGGGTCGTCGAACGGCGCATTGAGCTGATCGAACATCATGGTCCCTTCGGTTCGCCCGGATGATCCCGAACTGCTGCTTCGGAGAGTACCCAAGCCGACCGGCCGTCATAAGCTTCAGCGATGACCGACGCCCATTCGATTCAGGTCAGGCGCGGGGAATGCGACACCCAACGAGTTGTCGATGCAACGACTCCCTCGTGAGTTCTTCGGCCGCAACGCGCCGATCGTTGCACCGCTGTTGTTGAACAAGGTACTTGTCGTCGGACAGAGTGCGGGGCGGATCACCGAGGTCGAGGCCTACACCCAGGACGACCCGGCGAGTCATTCGTTCAAGGGGGTGACGAGGCGTAACGCGGTGATGTTCGGACGCGCCGGTCACCTCTACGTGTACTTCACCTACGGCATGCATCACTGCGCGAACGTCGTGACCGGTGTTGTCGACGACGGGCAGGCCGTCCTGATTCGGGCGGTGGACCCGATGTCAGGTGTCGCCGCAATGGTCCAACGTCGCGGGCGATCGAACCACCTCAGCGACGGGCCGGGGAAGCTGACGCAAGCGTTCGCGATCGACTTGACGTTGAACGGGCTCGACATCTGCGACGAGGCAGCATTGCCCGACGACACCACGGTCGGGATCTTCGATGATGGTCTGCCGCCGCCCGACCAACCGCAGGTGACCCCGCGGATCGGGATCCGGGCAGGAGTCGACACGCCCTGGCGGTGGATGGCCGCCGCCGGCATCACATGTCGGGGTAGAGCCGACACGTGATGCCTGCGCTTGTGGGCATTCGCCGCCTATACATTCGTTGGTCGTGAGTGCGGACCTCGGTGATCAACTGCGAACCGCGACCGAGATCTTGGAGGCCGTGGCAGCGGACCGTTCCGTGCTCGCTTCGCTCTCGGTCGAGGATCGCACCAGGCTCCTCAACGCTGCCGGCGACGTCTTTTCGCCCGATGTCGAAGAACGGCGACGGCAGATCAAAGCCCAGCGCCGGCTGCAGAAAGCGCAAAAGGTGCAGCGTGATCAGGCGATGTTGTCGGAAACGGGGATCCGTGTACTGCGATCGAAACCCGTGTTCACAACGCCGAACGTGTTCCCTCCGGTGGGTGGGATCGGCCCGGACGAGATCGACGACGGCACCGATCCGGGTGACCGCGGGAACGACCGGGTGCACGCCGCTCAACCCCAACACTGCTACGTGTGCAAGCAGACGTACTCGCAGATCCATCCGTTCTACGACCAACTCTGTCCGGAGTGTGCTGCGTTCAACTTCGCCAAGCGCAGTGAGACGACGGATCTGAGTGGTCGAGTGGCACTGCTCACCGGTGGGCGGGTGAAGATCGGATATCAGGCAGGGATCAAGTTGCTCCGCGCCGGCGCGCGCCTGATCGTCACGACTCGATTCCCTCGTGACTCGGCCATGAGATACGCGAAGGAGCGCGATGCCGGCGAATGGATGGATCGGCTCGAGATCTTCGGTCTCGACCTGCGCCACACGCCCAGCGTCGAAGCGTTCTGCCAGCATCTTGTCGACAACACCGACGGGCTCGACTTCATCGTCAACAACGCCTGCCAGACCGTGCGTCGGCCGCCGGACTTCTATCGACACATGATGGACTTGGAAGCCTCTGCCCTGGCCGAGATGCCATCAGCGGTCCGTGGCCTGGTCGGCGCGTACGAGGGCCTGCGCGGCTACGACATGATCCAGTCCGGCGAGTTGCCGGTGCAACTCGATGCGCCCACGCTCGCGCCGGGACTCGTGCACGCCGCGGAGATGTCGCAGGTGCCGCTGCTTCCGGAGGAATCCGAAACCCAG
>JANOEM010000376.1:0-3905 GCA_031413195.1 Actinomycetes bacterium | reverse complement strand
GATGATGCCCGTGGTCGACGGCCTGACGGCCTGTCGGGTGCTGCGGAGCGAGAAGAACCGGGTACCGATCCTGATGGTCACGGCCCGGACCGAGACGACCGATCGTGTCGCAGGTTTGGACGCCGGGGCCGACGACTACCTGCCGAAACCGTTCGCGCTCGAGGAGTTGCTGGCTCGGCTGCGCGCGCTGCTGCGTCGTTCCCAACCGGACGACGATTCCGCCCATCCGACTCTTTCCGTTGCCGACCTGCGAGTCGATGTCGCCGCACGCCGGGTGTGGTTGGGCGACGACGAGATCGAACTCTCCAAGACCGAGTTCGACCTGCTCGAGCTGCTGGTGCGCAACGCGGGCGTGGTGTTGGACCAAAGCACCATCTACGAACGGATCTGGGGTTACGACTTCGGGCCGGATTCGAAGAACCTGGCCGTGTACATCGGCTACCTCCGCCGCAAGATCGACACCGAAGGCCGCACGCCATTGATCCACACGGTCCGCGGTGTTGGGTACACGGTCCGGACGCGATGAGCCTGAGGGTCAAACTCGCGTTGGTTCTTGCCTCGCTCGCTGCGCTGGCAGCCGTCGGTGTCGGCTGGTTCAGTTACGACGCGACCAGTACCCGGATGCTGTCCGAGATCGACGCCACCTTGAAATCGACTGCCCGGCTCGATCAAGCGGTCGGCGCTGGTCCACCCGTTCGACCTGGCCCGAACTCGGGTATCGGCAACGATTCCGCGAACAATGATGCAGATGGTGACTCGCGCCCTCCTGGGCTCGAACGGAACGTGTACCAGGGGCTCGACGTCGATGGACAGCGGATCTTCGGCACGGAAGCGGTCACGCTGCCGATCAGCGATGAGGCCGTCGAGATCGCCCGATCCGGTAGTGGTCAACAAATCGAGACAGTCACCGGCTCGGACGGCAACGAGTATCGGGTGCTCACCCGCACCGTGAACAGGTTCGGAACGGTCCAGATCGGTAGGGATCTGTCCGAGATGAACCGCGTGCTCGACAATTTGCGCACTCGGCTGTTGCTGGTTGGACTGATCGCCGTCGCTATCGCTGCAATTGCGGGATGGGCGCTGGCCGGGGGCCTGACCAAATCGTTGCGGAAACTGACGGCGGCTGCGGCGGAGGTTTCGACCACCGGTCGGCTCGACATCAATGTCAGTTCCGGCGGCAACGACGAGGTCGGCCGATTGGGAACGGCGTTCGCGACGATGCTCGCGGCGCTCAAACGCTCTCGTGAGGACCAGCAGCGCCTGATCCAAGATGCAGGGCACGAGTTACGCACTCCTCTGACGAGCCTGCGCACCAACGTCGACGTCCTTCGCCGCCATCCCGATCTCCCCGCCGAGACGCGGGACAAGGTGCTCGCCGACCTCGACATCGAAGTCGCCGAACTGTCGTCGTTGGTCGAGGAGGTGGTCACTGTCGGCTCCGGTCGCACATCCGATGAACCTGCTCGACGGATCGCCCTGGCCGAGGTGCTGACGGCTGCTTCGGATCGGGTCGGCAGGCGAACCGGGCGAACCTTCGTCGTCGATGCCGACGAGAGCTCGGTGGTGGCCCAGCGAGGGCTGCTTGAGCGTGCCATCACCAACCTGTTGGACAACGCGGCGAAGTTCGACCACTCCGATCAGCAGATCTCGATCACGTCTCGCGGCGGTCGAGTCGCGGTTCGTGATCACGGCCCGGGCATCGACCCCGCCGATCTTCCCTACGTGTTCGACCGCTTCTTCCGTGCTGTCGGCGCCCGGTCGCTGCCCGGGTCCGGACTTGGTCTGTCGATCGTGGCCGAGGTAGCCGTTGCCCACGGTGGCTCGGCGTTTGCCGAGAACCATCCGGACGGCGGCGCAGTCGTCGGCATGCAACTCCCGGTCGCCGGGCCGTGAGACCCCGAGTTGGACGAGGGTCGCTCTCACCGAACTCTCACCATCAGCGGATACACCTCATACGTTCCCGGCGCACCATGTTCACATCGGACGAACACCATCCGCATCCCCCAACCAAACGATCAAGGAGAACGACAGACATGAAGTACAAGAAGATCGCAATCGCCGGTTTTGCAGCATCGATGCTCGTCGGCGCAGGCACGGGTCTGGTCCTCAACATCCCCGGTGGCGCGAGCGCCGCCAGCGGTTCCGGCGCCGCCATCAGTGTCACGACGCCTGACGATGGCGCCACCGACGCCACCGCCACCAACACCGCAACCGACGCCGGCCACCCCGGACGGGGCATGGGTCTCGACAACGCTCTTGCCGATCTGGTCACTACAGGCACGATCACTCAGGAGCAGTCGGATGCAATCACGGCGGCACTCGAGGCCAAGCGCGCCGAAGTGCAAGCCGCTGCCGAAGCGTCCGGCGTTCGTCCCGAGCGCGGTGCAGCGGTCGACGCGGTCTTCACCGACCTCGTCACCGCAGGCACGATCACTCAGGAGCAGGCCGATGCAATCACCACAGCGTTCGAGGCCAATCGGCCCCTGGGCGGTCCCGGCGGTGGCCAGGGAATGGGTGATCATGGCGGCTTCGGTGGCCACGGTGGCCACGGTCACGGTGGCCCCGGCGGCGGTCAGATGCTCGAAACGGCCGCGACCGCACTCGGTATCACTGCCGACGAGCTCAAGACCGAGCTCGAAGCCGGCAAGACGGTTGCCGAGGTCGCAACGGCCAACGGTGTCGATGTCCAGACCGTGATCGACGCACTGGTCGCCGAACGCACGGCCGACATCACCCAGCGAGTCACCGATTTCGTCAACGGCGTCAAGCCGGCCGATGCGCCGGATGATGCGCCGGATGATGTGCCGGCTGACTCGGAGACGACAGCTACCACCACCGGCTGAGCCCGCCCGGCTCCCTGAAGCGTGCCCGTCGGGCCGCAAGAAATCCCCCCAAGCTGATCGGGGCTTGACGCTCGCCAGAACGTCAAGCCCCGATTCCGCGTACTGTTGGACCATGACTCGACACCGGGCCACCCAATCGGCCAGCAGATGAATCAACATGTCGCGGTTGTCACCGGCGCGAACTCGGGAATCGGGCGGGCCACGGCGATCCATCTCGCCGCCGAGGGGTACCGGGTGTACGGCACGGTCCGCAGTTCCACCAAGGCCGACAAGTTGGTCTCGATGGCTGCCGAGCGAGGTGTGACGATTCAACTTGCCGAGCTCGACATCGGTGACGATGGCTCGGTCCGCGACGGCTTCGACCGGATCCTGGCCGACGCCGGCCGGATCGACGTGCTGGTCAACAACGCCGGAGTCGGGGGCAATGCGGTCGCCGAGGAATGCGCTCCGCAGACCTACCTCGACATCCTCAACGTCAACCTGTGCGGGGCTGTGCGTTGCGTGCAGTCCGTGGCCCCGGGCATGCGCGCCAGGGGTAGCGGCACCATCGTCAACATCACGTCCATCGCCGGACGCGTTGCAGCAATCGGTCAGTCGCCCTATGTCGCTTCGAAATGGGCGTTCGAAGGGCTCTCCGAAGGCCTGGCCCAAGAACTGGTCCCGTTTGGGATCCGGGTTGCGATCATCGAGCCAGGAGTGACCAAGTCAGCGATCTTTGCCAAGAACATCGATGCACCGAACGTGAGCGGCGCCTACGACATGCACTACCGGCGCTTGTTCCAGATGTACATGACCGGGATGGCGAACTCGACCGACCCGTTCGATGTTGCGCGAGTGATCCATCACGCGATCACCACCGACACACCCCAATTGCGGTACCCGTGCGCATGGGGCGGACCGGAGCTGATCGAAGGTCGAGCTGCGATGTCCGACGCCGACTGGGTGGATCTCGGGGCGATCGCCGACGACGCCGACTACTACGCCCGCTTCGCCCAGTTGTTCGGCATCGACCTGTCGTGAACCTCCAGACGGACACGATGACGCGACGATTCGTCACGATCC
>JANOEM010000375.1:0-2215 GCA_031413195.1 Actinomycetes bacterium | reverse complement strand
GTGATCAGTGGGTGCTCGCCGGGTTGGTGCACTCGTCGCACACAATCACATCGCTGCGATCGGCTGCACGGAAAACGACGGTGCAACTCTTTTTGGTGGACGCGCCCACCCACACCCCGCTCACCAAACGGTGGATCGAGGCTAAGCCTTGATCCACGTGCGTCCAGCAGCTCGCTGGGCCGTGACCCGTAAAGGAGTTCTCATGACATAGTGAGCGCAAGCTCTTGATGGCCAGCCGGTGTTCTTCAGTCACTCTGCGCTTCGAGAGGGATGGGACAACCCGAACGTCTTTCAGATCTGCACTCTCAACGATTCCAAGTCCACGGAGCGAAAGCGACAGGAGATTGGCCGGGGGCTCCGTCTCCCAGTGAACCAACATGGCGGGCGAATTCATGACCCGCTCATCAATCGCCTCACGGTCGTTGCTAATGAGTCCTACGAACAGTTCGCCCGTGCGTTGCAGACCGAGTACGAGGAGGAGACGTGTCGAAGCCATCTTGATAGCGGATGACGACGCCGATGTCGGCTTGTGTCACCCAGCGCTCCACAGTGGGCGCATATTCGTGGGTCTCGACGGTCAGCCCGATTTTGAGAAGAGGCTCGGCCTCGTGGACTGCGGCGCGGAGATCTTCCAACGTGTACTCGAGTGGATAGTCACCGCTCGTTTCGTCGTTGAGAACGTCGCAAAGAAGTGAAGTGAGCGCGACCTCGAGCCAAGGTCGCTTTCGAGTCACGCGCGCTGAAACGACTCGGTCGACGGAGTCCAGATACTTCACGAGAAGGGGAGTAGACCTCGCAGATGGCTCGCCGCACAGAACCTTGCAGTGCCTGCGCTGCGATCGGTTGGAACACGCCGGAGGAGTAGTCGTGCAGCAATGCCACACGATTTCTGCATTGAGCGGCTACCCGAGGATGGAGTCGATTCTCTGGTTGCCGACTTGCTCCTCGTCGTCGAGGGCGCCGACGTAGGTCGACACGAGGGTCTCGACGCTGTGGCCGAGTCTGCGCGCCGTCTCGCCGAGGGGCATGCCGGCACGAAGCCACGTTGTCGCTGCAGCATGCCGGCAGTCGTAGACGCGCATCGGCTTCTGGCCAACGGATTCCAGCGCGCGATGCCATGCCCGCGCCCAGTTCGAGCCGCTCGGTCGGGTGTCGTTGCGAGTGCGGAACAGGAGTTGGTCAGGCGTCGACATGCCGTTGTCCTCGACCCACTCGCGGAGCATGGCGACGAGCACCGGCGGGATCGGCACGCTGCGCGGGCCGGTCTTGGGTTCTCCCGGTTCATCGAACGAGATGTCTGCCTCGGTGACGTCGAGTCGGCCCCAACCGTCGGCCGGCAACTCGGCGGATCGGACTCGCAGCATCACGACCTCCGACGGCCGCAGGCCCGCGTAGTACGCGACTGCGGTCATCACTCGGTACGTCTTGCTGCCGGGCTGCTGCGTGACGATCGCGTCGATCGCCTCCGCCATCGCGGCCGGGCTCGGCAACACGCGCACGTCGACGCTTCGCTTCGTTCGGGCTACCTTGCGCCGAGCTCTCGTCTTCGACCGTTGCGGCCACGCGTCGGCTGTAACGGCGCCGGCCTCAATCGCCGATTGAACTGATGCACGAGCGATGATGCGAATCCGATTGGTCGTGTTCGCTGCCATCGGTGAACCATCGAGCTTCAGCCCGAGCCGCCGGTCGATATCGGCGATGCGTTCTCGATCGAGGTCGCCGAGCGTCAGGCTGTTCTTCGCCATCCACTTCTCGTGCTGCAAATCGCGCACGCCTTCGGAGCCGGGTGCCAGCGCGGTGTACAGATAGACGCGCAGACCCTCCGGCGTCTTCGCTCCCTGCTCGGTTGCGATGGTGATGAATCGAGCGAGTGACTCAGTCGCTGACACACGCGTCCGCGGTTGCCACTCCTGCCATTGCTCGGCGAGCCAACGTCGCGACCATTCGTGCACACGTACCTCGCGAAGCGGCGTCTGCCACGACTCAGGTTCGCCGGTCGTCTCGTCGAATCGGCCGCCGGCTTGGACTGCTTGCATGAGCAGACTTCGGTAGCGGTCAGCCTCGGCCCGCGTGCGGAACGACTTGCCGCGATGTCGGCCATCGATCGTGTAGCGGACCACCCATGGCAACTTGGCCTGCGCGGTGGAGCGGCGGTCCTGAACCCCATAGACCTTGACCTCTTGCATCGGTCGAGCCATGCCACTACCTCCTGTCG
>JANOEM010000374.1:0-2432 GCA_031413195.1 Actinomycetes bacterium | reverse complement strand
TTCACGGGTTGCATGCCGTCCGGGGCATGGCCGTCGAGCAAGCGCTCGAGGTGGTCGCTGCGCTGTCGTCCGAGCAGGCTTCGCCGATCAGCGACCTACGCGCTGGCGACTCGTATCGCCGCCACTGTGTCGGCGTCATGGCTCGGCGCGCGTTCGAAGCAGCTGCTCGCCGCGCAGACGGCGAATCACTCGCCGTCCCCGTCAACCGAACCATCGGGATTGGAGCAGCACGATGAGCACGCCCAAGCTCGCCATCGACCTCACGGTCAACGGCGTCGACTACCCGGTCACCATCGACCAGGGACGAAACCTGGTCAGCGTGTTGCGCGGCGAGATCGGGCTCACCGGCACCAAGGAGGGCTGCGACGACTGCGAGTGCGGAGCCTGCATGGTGCTGCTCGATGGCCAGCCGATCAATTCGTGCTCGTACCTCGCCGTGCAAGCGCAGGGCCGCGCGATCACCACCGTCGAGGGCGTCATGCAAGGTGACGACCTGCACCCGCTGCAACGCAACCTGCTCGAAGCGGGCGGCGTGCAGTGCGGATTCTGCACGCCCGGGATGATCATCTCGGCGGCAGCGTTGCTGCAGCGAAACCCGTCACCGACCGAGGAGGAAATCCGGATCGGGCTGTCCGGAAATCTCTGCCGATGCACCGGCTACGTGAAGATCGTGCAAGCCGTGCACGCAGCGGCGGGCGAGTTGAGCGGAGCCTCCCCGGACTGATCGATCCTGACCTGATCGATCATGGCCTGATCTCGCCGCGGCGCACGACGATTGTCGACGTCGTCGGCGTAGGATCGCGAAGGAGGTGCCGTGGTGGCAGTCGTCTGGATCCTGGTGACGGTGGCGCTCGTCGCAGTAGAACTGCATCACCTCGCGTTCTTTGCGATGTTCGCTGCAGCCGGCTCATTGGCCGCAGCAGTTGTCGCTCTGATCGACCCCACCGCGTACGTGGCGCAGGTCCTCGTTGGGGTCGTGATCGCTGCGATCGGTCTCGTTGCCATTCGTCCGCAGGTGAGCAAGACGTTCGCGAGGCAAGGCGCCGGTGTGTCCATCGGCGGTGTCCACGGCGGACTGGTCGGAGCGAGAGGGGTCACGCTCGACGAGGTCGGCCTCGACAATCGCGGACACGTTCGCCTGCT
Organism: Actinomycetes bacterium; assembly: GCA_031413195.1. Classification (GTDB taxonomy): domain Bacteria; phylum Actinomycetota; class Acidimicrobiia; order Acidimicrobiales; family Ilumatobacteraceae; genus WLMZ01. The sequence goes on along the minus strand of JANOEM010000374.1, from coordinate 1,289 downwards.
CGGCGAGAACTGGCTTGCCGTGACGGCGGACATCGAGGCGATCCCGCCGTCGACTCCGGTCATCGTCACCCAGGTCGTCGGAACAACGCTCACGGTGCGAGCCGTGACGTCGGAATGGGAGTTCACATGATTGCCGTTCACGTGTTTGCCGTTCACATGTTTGCCATCGGTCAGCTCGCGATCGGCTCACTGGCAGTTCTCGGCCTGGTTGTTCTGGTACTGCTGTTCATGCTGCGCAAGATGGTCAACATCGTGCAACAGGGCGAGGTCGGAGTCGTGAAACGGCTCGGCGAATATCGCCGGACGCACGAACCGGGACTCGTCATCATCGGCCCCTTCATCGATTCGCTCCAGCGGGTCGACATGCGCGAGATTCCGGTTCCGGGTGATCGCCAGGAAGTGATCACCAAGGACAACGTTGTGGTCACCGTCAACGCGACGATCTTCACCCAGATCGTCGACGCCAAGCAGGCGCTGTTCAGCGTGGCTAGCTTCGATGTCGCGATCGACGCCTTGGCGCGCACTGCGCTGCGCTCGGTGATCGGCACGCTGTCGCTCGACGAAGCGCTGTCCGAACGAGAACGGATCAACACCGACGTGCAATCTCAGATGGAAGCCGTCACCGACAAATGGGGCATCCGGATCGCCCGGATCGAGATCGTCGAGATCACGCCGCCACCGAAGATCCTCGAAGCCTTGGCGCTGCAGAAGCAGGCCGATCAGGAGAAGCGGGCCAAGATCCTGCAGTCCGAAGGTGCCCAACAGTCGGCGATCAATATCGCCGACGGCGCGGCCAAGGCCGCAATCCGCGCCGCCGAGGGCGAGCGCGAGGCAGCGGTCCTGCGAGCCGAAGGCAACCGCCAGGCAGCGATCCTCGAGGCGGAAGGTCGCGCCCAGGCGATCACCAGCGTCTACAACGCGATCCGTGCTGCCGAACCGGACCAGAGGCTGATCGCGATCCTGCAACTCGAGACGCTCGGCAAGTTTGCGGACAGCGACAACGCCAAGATCGTGGTGCCGTACGAGAGCGTTGGACTACTCGGTGCGGCGCAGGCCCTGAAATCGGCGCTCGAGCCGTTACCCCCGACCGTTCGACCAGAACTGGCCGAGTAACTGGCGCTTTGCCGACGACTCCCCGGTCGGCAGTCGGCTCGGAAACGACAGAAGCCGCAGGATGACAGGCTGCCGAACAACCTCTGACCTGCGGCTTCGCCGTTCATTGCTGGGGTGGTTCTGACCGGCGTCGATCCGGTGACCCTACGCTTTTCAGGCGTATGCTCTGCCGACTG
>JANOEM010000373.1:0-4631 GCA_031413195.1 Actinomycetes bacterium | reverse complement strand
GGACCGACCACCATCGGTGGGGTTCGCTTCGTTCCGTGTGGCATCCAGACATGTTCGGGAACATTCGCGTTCTGGAACACCGTGACCACTGCGACGACGGCGCAAGAGAACACAGCGACCGCACTCTGCAATGGCCTTGGGCAACCCGGGTTGGGCGGTCGCGCGCAAGAGAGCGATGCGCTCGGTTTGAAGCTGCGCGGTGACGCCCTCGCAGCGATTCCAGCCGAAGTCAACACCCAGGTCGTCATCGGCTTCTCGGCCGGGTCGTTCATCGCTCAGGGCAACAGCGTTGCTCCCGGGACGGTGCCGTCATCGGTAAACGTCGGAATCGGCGCGATCAGCAACAACGGCAGCGGCGTGAACCTCGGCGCTCCCGTCGCCGGCGCGTCCGGATCGTTGACACCGGTCAGCACCTTCTTCAGCGACACCGTCTTTGGCCGCAACGTCTACACGGTGCTGCCGACAACCGTCGCTACCGGCCCGGGCAATGCAGCCATCAAGGCAATGTTCGTCGGTCCGACCGCAGCGGTGTGCGGAGCGACCGCCACGCTGAACACATTCGGCTTCCTGGCCAACGCCAACTGTGGTTCCACGGCCCTCAGGGGCAGCTGGATCACGGGCGCCTCGTGACCAATCCATTTACCCAAGCACGACACAAGCAATCTCAAACACACCTCGAAAGGAACCAATTTCCCATGCGTAGCAAACTTTCCAAGATCGCGGTTGTGGGTGCGGCACTCGCCGCCACCACTGTCGGCCTGATCTCCACTGGCCCAGCTCTTGCAGGGCCACCACTCGGCACGAACACGCTGGCTCCAGGTACCGGCACGGCAGCCACCGCCTTCAGCATGAACCCGCCCGCCGGGTCATCGTGCACAGGTAGCGGTAGCGGCGTGCCTGCATACCGTTGGCAGACATACTTCGTGTCGGCAGCCGTTGATGCATCAACCCTCACCTATGCCGCCGGCCCGAACCCGGTCGCCGGTCAGTTCGTGTCGCCTCTGTACGACAGCGCAGGCGGCACGGCTGTCATCAACAGGAACCCTGCGTCCAGCCCCCTGGGGTTGATCTCGGGTATCCCGACGTTCTCCCTGTCGTCGCTGGTGGGCCAGGCCGGCCTGGTCAACGGTGGCTACAAGATGGGTATCGCCTGCACCCAGGCTGGCGCTCTTGACGCCGGCAAGTTCTGGGAAGTCGGCATCGTGCTCAGCAACGTCACCGCGGCTGGGTTCAACTACGTCACCGGCGCATTGCCGGGCGCACCGACGCTTTCTGCACTGACGTCGACCAGCGGACAACTCGCCGGCACGCTCACCGCAGGCACAGCCGGTTCAACCGCGACCACCGGCTACACCATCACGGCAACGTCCCCCGGGCAAACGACGGTGACGTTGACACCTGCAACTGCCGGTCCGTTCACCCTCACGGGCCTCGTCAACGGCAACGTGTACACGGTGTCCGCGATTGCGACGAACAGCCTGGGTGACAGCGTGCCGTCTTCGCCGGCCCAGACCGGTACCCCGAACCAGCCGGCCTTCGCGCCGGTCACGGGGTTCACCGCAGCAGGTGCTGTTGGCAGTGTCGTCCTGAGCTGGACCGCCCCTGCGGGTGACTCCGGTCGTACCGGCTACACGATCAGCAGCCCCACGGCTCCTGGCGCACCGTTCACGGCGGCCGCTGCGGCGACGACGTTGACGGTCACCGGCCTCACCGCCGGGACGAGCTACAGCTTCTCGATCATCGCCACCTACCCCGCTGGTTTCACGGGCACATCGGCTGGTCCGGTCAGCGCTTCGGCGTTCGGCTCGGCCGTCGTGGTTCAGAACATCTCGGTCAACCGCCCGGTTGGTGCCTTGGTCCTGACCCAGCGCTGCGGCGTGCAGGGCCCACTGCCCGATGCGTCCGACTTCGTGTTCGGTTCGATGCCGGCTCTCGGTGCATTCCCCGCATCTGCGACCGGGACAAACGCCTACGGGAACAACCCCGGTGTCGCCGAGCCGACGCTCGGTGTCGGTGGAATCAATGATCCGCTGTACGGTCAGTACCCCTACCCGGTTGACGCCGCCGGCATCCCGAACCCGAACTACCCGACCAACTGTGGTCTCAACCTCGGGATCGGCAAGCTCATCCTCACCGGCCCCCGCGCCGGTCAGTACTTCACGGCACCGGGTCGGATGAGCCAGGTCACCGTTGTCGATACTCGTGACACGAACACCTTGTGGACGGTCAACGGAACGATGAGCAACTTCGTCACCGGCGGCGGAACGGGCAACCAGACCTTCCTCGGTGACTACATGGGCTGGAACCCGAGCGTCACCGACGATTCGGATGTCACCCTTGCTGGTTACGACCAGACCGTCACTGCAGGTGCGGCTGTCGAGCCGTGGAATGCCCCAGGCAACACCATCGCCGCCGGCAGCGGCCTGGGTGCACCTCGCACCCTGGCATCGGCAGCGGCTGGTTCCGGCCTCGGTATCGCGACGTTGGATGCTCGGCTCAAGCTGATCATCCCGCTGACCGCGCTGAACGGTACCTACACCGCAACGCTGAGCCTCAGCGCCCTGTAATCCATATCCGGCCAGCTCAACGGCCATATCAATCACAGCATGTCGGTGGCATGGGAAGGCTTTCGCCCTCCCATGCCACCGTCGGCGTTACTCCCCAAAGAAGGCATCGAGTCCACATGAAGACAACACGACCGTTGGTCCTGGTTGCCACCACTGTCGCAGTGGCATTTCTCACGTCCGTCGGATCCGCCAGGTTCGCCGCGGCCACGACACCTCCGACAGTCCCAACGGCGCCGACCACGGTCGCGGAATCCGGCCAGCAGCCAGTGGATCCGTCGCAGCCAGCCGACCAAGGCCCTGTTGAAGTCGTTCACAGCTGGGCACTGGCGCCGGCCGGTTCCCTGGATAGCAACGAAGCCGGCAACCGTCCCGAACTGTCTTATGAGGCGGCTCCGGGCTCGGTCATCGAAGACGCGATCACCGTCTTCAACCTCGGCAACGTGCCGTTGACCTTTCGTGTCTACGCAACCGACGCGTTCAACAACGAAGACGGTCAGTTCGACATCTTGCCGGGAGACGATCTGCCGATCGACGCCGGTTCATGGGTCTCGATCGAGCAAGAAAACATCTACGTCGAACCAGGCACTCAGGTCACACTTCCGATCACGGTCACCATTCCGGCCGACGCGGCCCCCGGCGATCACGCAGCCGCCATCGTCGCGTCGAACGTCGTCACGTCGGACAACGAAGACGGTCAGGTCGTCAATCTCGATCGGCGAACCGGAACCCGGATGTACGTCCGGGTCAGTGGTCCGCTCAGCGCTGACCTCGCTGTCACCGACGTCCAAACAACCTACAGCCATGCTTTGAACTCACTGAGCGGCGAGGCTGACGTCACCTTCAGGATCGAGAATCGCGGCAACGTTCGCCTCAGTGGAACTCCCACCGTCTCGGTCTCAGGACCCGTTGGCGTCGGCGAGCAGGAGGTCACCCTGCCCGACATCGCGGAGCTCCTCCCCGGCCAAGATGTGACGTTAACGACCAAGGTCAAGGATGTTCCGGCGCTCGTGGTGCTCTCTACCACCGCCGGAGTGACGCCGACCGGCTCCGTCGATGCGACGCTCCTCAAACCGACCACGGCGCAGGATCGCACGTTTGCACCGCCGATTTCGTTCCTGCTCGTCCTGCTCGCTGTGTTGTTCGGGTTGATGGCCTGGCGCGCCTATCGCAGGCACCGCGGCGCCGTCGAAGCGGCGTCTGATCCGGTATCCGCAGTGGGTCAAGAAGCCCAACGCGAGCCACAACCGCAAACAGCATGAGTACGCGCAACCGGGTGCTCGAGTGGGCGTTGTGCCTCGTTGTGATGGTCGCGGCGTTGGGCGTGGCATCGACTGCGTATGCGCTGCCTTCGCTCTCGGGGCCAGTCATCACGTTGAACAAGACAGCGGTCAATCCCGGCGATCGAGTCGTGATGACCATCGACGGTTTCAAGGCGTCGTTCGTGACCATTTCGGTCTGCGGGAACGAGGCGCGACGGGGTTCCAGTGATTGCAACTTGGCTGCGAGCGAAGGCCTCAAGTTGCAAGACGATGGCACCCAAACCGTCAGCCAGATTCCGGTTGCAGCACCACCCGTGCCCTGCCCGTGCGTACTCCGCGCGTCCAGCACGACCAACGACGAGTTGGCGATCACCAAGATCGTCATCACCGGGCATCCTGTCGCGCCGTTGGTCGACCCTCCCGCACTTGACAATCTTGTCTCTGTTTCAATCAGTGCCGAGCCAGCCCCGAACGGTCTGCTGGAAACCACTCGGGCTTCACTCGGTGGTCCGACCAACTACGACGTCACCATCACGGTCAAGAACCGTACGACCACGCCACTGAAGCAGGTGCGGCTGTCCGGGGACGCCGGACGAAGCGCCGACGACAGCCTTGCGACGCTCGATCTCATCGATCCGGGTCTGATCGGAGTTGGGCAGACGTGGCAGCAAACCGTGTCGGCGGTTGTTCCGGCGCCGTCGTTCGGAAGCATCGAGTGGCGCGTATCCGCTGCTGGTGCCGGGCCGACGGTGATCGCCAGTTCGACGACGACCAACCGGCCGTTGTTGCTGCTGGCGCTCGTGAT
>JANOEM010000372.1:0-5316 GCA_031413195.1 Actinomycetes bacterium | reverse complement strand
CTTGGCCGCTGCGGTCTGCCAGTCCCCGTCGGGCTCGATGATGACCGGAGCGTTGTTGCCGAGTTCGAGCCCGACCCGCTTGCGCGGCGCACGTGCCCGAATGCCCCACCCGACGTCGGGTGATCCGGTAAAGGTGATCAGTGCGATGTCGGGGTGATCGACCAACGCGTTCCCGACCGTTGCCCCGCCCCCGGTCACGATCTGGAGCTGGTCAGCGGGTAGTCCGCATTCATCGATCAACATCTCTGCCAGCACGATCGAACTGAACGGCGTCTGCGAAGCGGGCTTGAGGACCACCGGACATCCTGCGGCGATAGCCGGTGCGACCTTGTGGACCACCAGGTTCAGCGGAAAGTTGAACGGCGCAATTGCCCCGACCACCCCGATCGGTACCCGCAGGGTGAATCCGAGCTTGCCCTCTCCCGCGGAGATCGCGTCGAGAGGGATCATCTCGCCACTCAGCTTGCGCGCTTCGGCCGCTGCGAATTGGAACGTTCCCACGGCCCGTTCGGCCTCGACACGCGCCGTCTTGATCGGCTTCGCGGCCTCACGACTGATGATCTCTGCAAACTCGTCGCGCCGTTGCGCAAGGCGGGCAGCGGCCCGGTCGAGGATCTCTGCCCGGCGCCAAAGCGGAAGCGGACCGGCCGCAAGAGCAGCTTTGGCCGTAGCCACCGCCCGATCGACATCGCCCGACGAACACGAGGGGATCAGTCCGATCAGAGTGCCGTCGTACGGCGCCCTGACCTCGAACGAGTCGACTCCGGTGAAGCGCTCGCCGGCAAGTGGAATGGAGCGTACGTCTGACATGTGCGCGACGTTAGTGGGCATCCGCAATACTCGTGACGTGGCCACCCGATCCCCAGCCAAGCACCCGTTTCTCGATTGGCCGCATGCGATCCCGTTCGCACACCGGGGCGGTGCGAGCGACGCCCCCGAGAACACGATGCCGGCGTTCGAGTACGCGCTCGGTCTCGGCTACCGCTACCTCGAAACGGACGTGCAGGTGACCTCCGACGGCGTGCTCGTCGCCTTCCACGACTTCAACCTGGCCAGGACCTGTGGGATCAATCGCAAGCTCAGTCAGATGACGTGGGCCGAGGTGGCACAGGCGCGAGTCGACGGCGTCGCACCGATACCGACCCTCGAGGAGATCCTCGGCACGTGGCCCGAGGCACGGATAAACATCGACTGCAAGAGCGACGCCACCGTGCCTGCCCTGATCGCCGCTCTCCGCCGCACGAACTCGCTCGATCGGGTCTGCGTCGGGGCATTCAGCGATCTTCGCGTGCGGCGGCTGCGGAGCCTCCTCGGCGACGGGCTGTGCACTGCGCTCGGGCCGGGTGAGGTGTCCCAGCTTCGATTCGCGAAGATGTCGAAGTCGAACGCGCTCACAGCTCAGGTACCGGTCATGCAAGGCCCGCTGGTAGTTGTGAACGACAAGTTCATCGCTCGGGCCCATCAATTGGGCATCGAGGTCCATGTCTGGACCATCGACGACCCGGTCGAGATGAACCGGCTGCTCGACATGGGTGTAGACGGGATCATGACCGACCGTCCAACGGTGCTCCGCGAGGTTCTCCAGCAGCGCGTCAGCTGGAGCTGACTCGCTAGACCGGATGAATCCGCTCCGTCACGGCTCCGGCGTCTCGCTGAACAGCCACACGTCGTCGTCGATCCGCTTCCAGTTCTCGGGGTCACCGAAACTGAACGTCTCACGGTCGCCACCGACAGTGAGGATGGCTTCCGATCCGTCTGCGAGTGTCGTCGAGATCGAGTCGAAGTCGTATCGAGCCTGCTCCGGCGTTGTTGCATTCCATGGGGTCGCGTCCAGAAGCGTCCAGTCGACTCCTGTCTCGCTGACCCACATGTCGACCGGGTTGCCATCGGGGCGGAAGCCACCGAAGCAGACGATCTGATCGGCAAGCAGCTCACATGAATGACCCGGACGAGCAGACCATCCGGCAGCTTCGGTCACCTGCTCCCAGTTCGTGCCATCCGTAGTGCTCCAGACGTCGTTGAAATACGGCAGATCACAACCCGGGAACGGCGCACACAGGAACCCGGCTTCGCCACCGAGGAGGTAGAGCCGCCCGTCCTTCACCACCGCTGCACCACCGGCGCGCGGCGCCCAAGGAGCAGCGGCGCTGACCTGTTCCCAGTTCTCGCCATCCGTGCTGCGCCAGACGTCGTTGAGGTACTGACGGGCAGGCCCTGTCGGACCGATCACGGCAGAGTCGTCGTTGATCGATCCGCCGAACACGTAGATCGCGCCGTCGAGAACGGCCGACATGAGGCCGGCCCGGCCGACCCACGGAGCGGCAGCGATGACCTGCTCCCAGTTCGTACCATCGGTGCTCTTCCAGACGTCGTTGAAGAAGGTCGAGTTCGGGAAGTCGAAGTTCTGACCGCCGAGCACGTAGATCGCATCGTCCAGGGTGACGGCCTGGAAGTACGCCCGCGGAGGGAAGGCTGCGCCTGACTCGACGACGCGCTGCCACGACACGCCCCCGTCGTCGCTCTGCCACACATCACCCCACAGATCACTGTCACCGGGGATCGGCGAGTCTCGGGGTGTGCGCCCCGCAATCACGAACAGAGTCCCGTCTACAGCAGTTGCCGAAGGCTGGATCCTGGCTCGGTCGCTCAGCTCGACGACCCGGAGACCGGCGCGTCCACCCCATGGCGCACCGTCGGCGAGCAGCGACCAGCCGAAGGTCGCGATATCGACCGGGGCAACGGTTGTCGTGGTCTCGGCCACGGTGGTCGGCGCCGCTGATGTGGTCGTCACAGCCGCCGTCGTTTCCGGGGCCGTGGGGGCGGTCGTTGCCTCGACGGTCGACTCGACCACCGAGGTGTCGCCTGCGGTACCCGCGACTGTGTCGCCGCCGGCGTCATCCGACGACGAACATGCAGCTGCTCCCAGCAGACAGATGACGAGCAGCAGCGCCCGTCCGTGGCTCGTTGACATCACTGTCTCCCTCATCCGACGCTGGCGAAAGCACTCGTCAGGCCCCTCGATACACACCGACCATACTCTTCGCGCGAGTCAGCGTTATGAGGTACCCAGAAACGGCACACGGTCACTCGTGCGTCGCGCTCGCCGGGATCGCTACGGCGCACCAGCGGCCGCAGCCCCAGATCAAGGTTCGGGGAAACTCGCGAATTTGTGAGCCCAATACCGCGGAATCCGCGTTGCTCGGCTCACGAGTCTGCGAGCGCACCCCCACCCAGCCTTCCTGCAACGATGGGGTTGGCGCAGTATCGCCGAAGTCGCGCTCGTCGCGTGAACGAAGTATCAACCAAACAGGAGCACAACTGATGAACACCTTCCGCGCATTCACTGTCGGGACGACCGAGTCGGGTTGGGCGCGCAGCGTGAACCGTCTGACGACCGAGGATCTCGGCGACGGCGACGTCGTCGTGCGGGTGCAGTACTCGGGTATCAACTACAAGGACGGACTCGCGGGCTCCGAGTCCGGCAAGGTTGCCCGCCTCAACCCTCTCGTGCCCGGGATCGATTTCGCCGGCACGGTGATCGAGTCCGGTGACCCGGCGATCTCCGTCGGCGCGACGGTGCTCGCCCACGGGTATGACATCGGAGTCGCCCACCACGGCGGCTTCGCCGAGCTGGCGCGAGTGCCGGGATCGTGGATCGTTCCGATGCCTGCCGCACTCGATCCGCGGCGGGCGATGATGGTCGGTACTGCTGGATACACGGCTGCCCTGTCGGTCGACGCGCTCGAACGCGCCGGGCTCACACCGGGATCCGGGCCCGTCCTCGTCACCGGCGCTACCGGTGGCGTCGGTTCGATGGCCGTCGGCATGCTCGCCGCCCGAGGTCACGAGGTCGTCGCCAGCACGGGCAAGGTCGATCAGGCCGATTGGCTCCGCTCGCTCGGCGCGACAGATGTGATCGACCGGGCGGAAACCTCGGCCGATTCCAACCGACCGCTCGAGCGCGAGCGTTGGGCCGGTGCGATCGATTGCGTCGGGGGTTCCACGTTGGGCTACGTGCTCCGAACGCTCCGGTACGGGGCGTCGGTTGCTGCCAGCGGCCTCACCGGCGGGACCGACCTCGCGACGACCGTTCTCCCTTTCATCCTGCGCGGCGTCAACTTGCTCGGCATCGACAGCGTGCAAACCCCGATCGCAGCGCGTCGGTCGATGTGGCAACGAATCGCAACCGAGCTACGCCCGACCTGGCTCGACACCGAACAACCGAAGGTAGTCGGCCTGGACGACCTCAGCATCGAGTTGGACCGGATCCTGGACGGCGGGATGCGCGGTCGAGTGCTCGTCGACCCGACACGCTGACCGGCCCGTTGAACCGCTCGTTGACCGGCCACCGATCCATACGGCTCGGCGAACCTGAGCGACGTGTAGTTTCCGAGTCGTGAATTCATCCGAGCAGCGGTCCGCGGCCGGGATCGTTCTTGCCACGCTGGCCGCCGGCCAGTTCGTGATGGCACTCGACACCTCCGTGATGAATGTGTCCATTCCTGTCGTCGCCAAGGACATCGGCACCGATGTCACAGGCATCCAGACAGCGATCACGATGTACACGCTGGTGATGGCGTCGCTGATGATCACCGGCGGCAAGGTCGGCCAGATGCTCGGCCGCAAGCGGGCCTTCGTCATCGGTTGTGTTATCTATGCCGCCGGTTCGCTGATCACGGCCGCCTCCCAAAGCCTGCCGATGTTGCTGTTCGGTTGGTCACTGCTCGAAGGCCTCGGCGCGGTACTCATTCTCCCCGCCATCGTTGCGCTTGTTGCATCGAACTTCGCCCCCACGGACCGCCCGCGGGCGTACGGCCTGCTGTCTGCAGCGATGGCGATTGCGATCGCGGCAGGCCCGCTCATCGGCGGGGTGCTCACGACGTACTACTCGTGGCGGTGGGTGTTCGTCGGTGAGGTCCTCGTGATCGCAGGCATCCTCGCCTTCTCCAAACGCATCACCGACACGCCGGCCGAAAAAGGAGTGACACTCGACTACGTCGGTACGGTGCTCTCAGCACTCGGTCTCGGTCTCATCGTGTTCGGCCTGCTCCGGTCCGGTGCATGGGGCTTCATCGCTGCCAAGCCGGGCGCACCGGTGTGGTTCGGTTTGTCACCAGCTTTCTGGCTGATGCTCGGCGGAGGTGTGGCGGTCTGGCTTTTCTTCGGCTGGGAGAGGCGGATGATCGATCAGGGTCGTGAGCCACTCGTGGATCCCGCCCTGTTCCAGGTCGTGCACCTGCGCGCAGGCCTTGTCGCCTTCTTCTTCCAGAACCTGCTGTTGCTCGGTCTGTTCTTCCTGATGTCGCTGTTCCTGAC
>JANOEM010000371.1:0-10779 GCA_031413195.1 Actinomycetes bacterium | reverse complement strand
CGACACGCATGTAGGCCTCGTCGCGCCGATGGCCGGAAAGCGTACGGAACTCGTCGGGCTCAGGCAGCCCGTTCATCCATGTCTCTCGGCATTCCGGATTCGGATTCGGACTCGGGCTCGGACTTTGGATCGAATCGACTGGCACGGCACCTCCCTGAAGAAACGACAAGCAGAGCTTGTCGACGTGGATCGGGGAAGATCGCTGGGATTCACCTTATACGAACAAGTGTTCGATTGTCAAGGGGAGCAGCGAGAATAGTTCAGCCTGTGTAACGAGCGTCGGCGAGGTCGAGAACCTCGTCGATGATTTCGATGCCCTGCAGCACCTCCGCGACGGGCGTATTGATCGGGGGCACGATGTGCATCCGGTTGAAGTGGGTGAAGGGCCACAGCCCACGTTCCTTACATGCTGCGGCAAGTTCGTTCATCGGCACCGCGTCGGCTCCGGACGCGTTGTACGGCACGAGCGGTGCGCGAGTGTTGCGATCGGTGACGAGGTCCAATGCCCAGAACACACCGAGCCCGCGGACCTCGCCGATCGAAGGATGCTTGTCCTGCAACTTCGCCAGTGCAGGAGCGATGACCTCTGTGCCCAACATCTGGGCGTGTTCGATCAGACCCTCCTCCTTGAAGATGTTGATGCTGGCCACCACGCTGGCACAGCCGAGCACGTGACCGCTGTAGGTCAAACCGCCGGGATACGGCTTGTCCGTGAACGTGTCGGCGATCTTGCGGCTGATGACGACGCCGCCGATCGGGAGATAGCCACTGTTACTGCCCTTGGCCCAGGTGATGAGGTCGGGTGTGACGTCCCAGTGATCGACCGCGAACCACTCGCCGCACCGACCGAAGCCGGCCATCACTTCATCCGCGATGTAGACGATGCCGAACTCGTCGCAGATGTCGCGGATCCCTTGCAGATATCCAGGAGGCGGAACAAGGATCCCGTTCGTGCCGACGACCGTCTCGAGGATGATGCAGGCAATGGTCTGGGCGCCCTCGACCATGATGGTCTCGCGTAGGTGGGCGAGAGCCCTGGCCGATTCTTCCTCGGGACTGCTCGAGTAGAAACTGCTGCGGTACGCGAACGGACCGTAGAAGTGGACGACGCCGGAGACGCCGGTCTCGCTCGGCCAACGGCGAGGATCACCGGTCACCGCGATCGCTCCGCCTGTCGCCCCGTGGTAGCTGCGATAGGTGGCCAGCACCTTCTGGCGACCGGTGTGGATGCGCGACATCCGGATCGCGTTGTCGGTGGCCTCGGCGCCGCCGTTGGTGAAGAAGACCATGTCCAAGTCACCCGGGGCCAATTCGCTGATCAGGCGGGCGGCCTCGCTGCGCGCTTCGTTTGCGTGAAAGGGGGCGATCGTGCACAGCTTGGCCGCCTGTTCCTGGATGGCTGCGACCAGTTTGGGGTGTTGATGCCCAATGTTGACGTTGACCAATTGGCTGGAGAAGTCGAGGTAACGCTTGCCGTTCTCGTCCCAGAACCAACTGCCCTGACCGCCGGTGACCACGATCGGCTTCAACGCTCCCTGGGCCGACCAACTGTGAAAGACATGGCTGCGGTCGTTGACGTAGGTGGTCGAGAGAGGAGAGTCGGAAAGGGACGTGTCGAGCGCGGTCATGCGATCGATCGTATTCGATACACATCAGGGTGTACAGACTGCCGTTTGTTACCGCACAAACGAATGGATGATCTGCGTCCCACCCGGGCGGGACGCAGATCATCCGACGCCACGCCCGGGACGAAGATCATCCGATGGGGGTATGGGCGTGGGGGTACAGTCACAGTCATGGGTGAGATGATCGAGTTCACGAGCAATGGCGGCACATCCAATGGGTACTGTGCCGGCGAAAGCGGACCGGGGGTGTTGGTCATCCAGGAATGGTGGGGGTTGAACGACCACATCAAAAACGTCGTCGACCGGATCGCAGCAGAGGGATTCGTGGCACTCGCGCCCGATCTGTACCACGGCCAGGTCACAACCGAGCCGGATGGCGCAGGAAAGCTGATGATGGCGCTGAACATCGCCGAGGCATCGAAGGACATGTCCGGGGCGATCGACGAACTGCGTACCCGCACCGGCCGCGACAAGGTCGGCGTGGTCGGTTTCTGCATGGGTGGGGGACTCGCGTTGGTGGTTGCCTGCAACCGGCCCGACGCGGTTGCGGCGTGTGTCCCGTTCTACGGCTTGATCCCGTGGGCGAGCGTTCAGCCCGACTGGTCGGCTCTCACCGCCAAGGTCGAAGGACACTACGCGGCGAATGACGGGTTCTTCACGCCTGACAAGGCCGAGGCGTTGCAAGTGCAGCTCCGTGAACTGGGCAAGGACGCAACCCTTCTTGTCTATCCCGATACAGACCATGCGTTCTTCAACGACACCCGCCCCGAGGTCTACGCAGCCGAAGCGTCTGCCACGGCCTGGCAGCGGGTGTTGGATTTGTTCCGCTCCACGCTGTAACGCGGGGTTGATCAGGCCATCGCAGCGATTGCGTCGGCGACGGCGATCGCCCGCCGAGCGTTGGCGACGTGCAGGTTCTCGATCATCCGACCGTCGACGGTGACCACGCCGCGGCCCTCGCGAAGGCCGACCTCGAACGCTTCGATGACGCGGCGGGCGTGCGCGACCTCGTCGTCGGTTGGAGCCCAGACCTCGTTCGCGATGTCGATCTGACCGGGATGGATCAGGGTCTTGCCGTCGAAGCCCATCTCGGCGCCCTGGACGCATTCGGCATGGAAACCGTCGAGATCCTTGACGTCGTTGAAGACACCGTCGAGGATCGCCTTGCCTGCCTCGCGGGCTGCGGCGAGTGCGACGGCAAGGTGCGGTAACAGTGGATGCCGACCGGGGACCAAGCCGGCTCGGAGTTCGCGGGCGAGGTCGTTGGTGCCCATCACGAGCACACTCACCCGTGGATGGGCCGCGAGGGCACGAACGTCGAAGATCGCAGTCGGGGTCTCGATCATCGCCCATATCGTGAGCGAATCGGGGGCACCTGCTGCGTCGAGCATTCGTGAAACCATGTCGAGTGTCGCGGTGGACGACACCTTCGGGATGACGACCGCCGATGCCCCGGACACGGCCGCCGCGGCGAGGTCGTCCTCGCCCCACTCGGTGTCGAGACCGTTGCAGCGAATCGTGAGCTCGCGGCCCCCGTACTCTCCCGAACGCGCAGCCGCCACGGCATTTGGCCGGGCCGAGTCCTTCGCGTCGGGCGCGACGGCGTCCTCGAGATCGAAGATGATCGAGTCGGCGGCGAGTGTCTTGGCCTTCTCGAGCGCTCGCTCGTTGGCCGCAGGCATGTAGAGCACGGATCGGCGCGGGCGCAGGTTCACGTCGAGGTCGGGGGAGGTCATTGTCGGTCTCGATTCAGAAGCCGTACGAAGCGGCGAGTTGTGGATCACGTTCGGCGAGGTCGTGGGCGAGTTGCAACACGACCTTGCACTGTTTGACGGATGCGTCGTCTTCCATCTTGCCGTCGAGCATCACCGCGCCGGTGCCATCGCCCATCGCGTCGACGACGCGTTGGGCTTGAACCACATCCGAAGGCCGAGGGCTGAAGACCCGCTTGGCGATGTCGATCTGCGCCGGGTGCAGGCTCCACGCGCCGACACAGCCGAGCAGGTAGGCGTTACGGAACTGGTCCTCACAGGCGACCACGTCCTTGATGTCGCCGAACGGTCCATAGAACGGCAGGATCCCGTGCATCGCACACGCGTCGACCATCCGGGCGATGGTGTAGTGCCACAGATCCTGCTGATAGGTCGGCCGAGCGGCATCGGGCTCGTTCTGCGAGGGATCGGCGCGGACCAGATAGTCGGGATGGCCGCCGCCGACCCGGGTGGTCTTCATCCGCCGATTCGCGGCGAGATCGGCCGGCCCGAGCGACAGGCCTTGCATTCGGGGTGAGGCGGCGCAGATCTCTTCGATGTTGACCATGCCGCGGGCTGTCTCGAGGATGGCATGCACCAGTAGTGGCTTCTTCAGGCCCGCCTTCGCTTCGAGTTGGGCGAGGAGTCGGTCGACGTAATGGATGTCCTCTGGACCCTCGACCTTGGGGATCATGATCACATCGAGCTTGTCGCCGATCTCGGTGACGAGGGTCGTCAGGTCGTCGAGTCCCCACGGTGAGTCGAGGCTGTTGACCCGGGTCCAGAGTTGGGTGCTCCCCATCTCGACCGTCCGGCCAACCTCGACCAGGCCGGCTCGTGCAGCCTCCTTGTCGGACATCGGCACTGCGTCTTCGAGATTGCCGAGCAGGATGTCGACCGTGGGGATGATGTCGGGCAGCTTGGCGACCATCTTTGCGTTGGCAGGAGGAAAGAAGTGGATGACCCTGCTCGGGCGGAAGGGGATCTCGCGGATCGGCTCCGGGGCTCCGACGGCCAAGGGCTTGAAGAAATCTCGTGGACTACGCACAAACTGAACCCTAGTTCTGGGCATGCCCGATCGCGACGCCCGATCGAAGCGCCCGATCGAAGCAGTAGCGTCCCGGCTCGTGACCCGACTCGTACCGACGGACTTCGACGCGATCTTGTTCGACGCAGGCGGCATCCTGCTCCTACCCGATCCAACCGTCCTCGGACCGCTGCTGTCGACCTATGGTGGCGATCCGTCGTTGGCGGCGCACGTGCGCGCTCACTATCGAGGCATGGCCGTGAAGTCTCGGGCCGGCGCGGGCGAGACGTTCTGGGACGAGTACACCGTGGCGTACTGCGAATCGATCGGCGTCGCCGATGTCGATCTGCATTTCGCCGCCCACGTCTTGGCGCGCACTCTCACTGCATTCTTGTGGCGGTGGCCGATTCCCTGGTCCGTCGCGGCGATGCGTTCGCTGGCCGAAGCGGGCGTGCCGATGGGTGTTGTGTCGAACGCAAGCGGACAGATCGAGGAGGTCCTCGCGCGTAGCGGTGTCTGCCAAGTCGGTGTCGGTCCTCATACGTCGGTGCGTGTCATTGTCGACAGCCACGTGGTCGGTATCGCCAAGCCGGATCCGCAGATCTTCGCAGCGGCCTTGCCGTCATTCGCTGGGATCCGACCGGAGCGGATTGCCTACGTCGGCGATTCCGTCACGATGGACATCGCAGGAGCGCGATCAGCGGGGCTGCTGCCCATTCTGCTCGATCCCTACGACGACCATCCCGGTGCTGACTTTCACCGGATCGGATCTCTTCGAGATCTCCTACCCGGCTGATCGAGTCGCCGGCGGAGCTGGTGAATGAGCTGGTGACGAAGCGCCTGATGCCTCGATCAACCGGCGCGCGATGACCTTCAGGCAGAGGGTCTCATCCGCGCCCTCGAAGATGCTGAGCACGCGAGCGTCGACGAAGAGACGGCTGACGCTGTACTCCTCTGCATACCCGTATCCACCGTGGATCTGCATCGCCTCGCGACTGACCCACTCGGCTGCTCGGCATACGTAGGCCTTGACCATGCTGGCTTCTGTGGTGCCCTCACCTTTGCCCATCAAGGTCGCAACGTGGTACGAGAACTGGCGACCGGCCTGGGTCAGGACAGCCATCCGGCCGAGCTTGGCCTGGGTCAACTGGTACTCCATGATGTTGCTGCCGAAGACGTTGCGGTTGTTCGCGTAGTCGAGCGCGGCTTCGTACGACGCCTGCATCACACCGACCGCGCGGGCAGCCGTCTGCAACCGGCCGTTCTCGAAGCCCTCCATCTGGTAGTAGAAGCCCTTGCCCTTGCCGGCTTCTTCGCCGATCAGGTTCTCGGCCGGGACCCACCAGTTCTCGAGTGCGATCTCGTAGCTGTGCATGCCGCGATAGCCGATCGTGTCGATCGGGCGGCCCTCCATCTTGCCCGACGTTCCATCGGGTCGGCTGTCCTGGGCGAACTCGAAACCATGGGCATCGCCCTGGGGCTTTGGCACGATGAAGACGCTGAGGCCGCGATGGGTCTTGGAGCGATCGGGGTCCGTCCGTGCGAGCAGCATCAACACGTTTGCCCGGGCAGCAAAGGTGCACCAGGTCTTGACCCCGTTGATGACGTAACCGGCCTCGCCGTTCGGGCCAACGGCAGCGACCGCGGTGACTTTGATTCCGGCGACATCGCTCCCGAAGTCCGGCTCGGTCACAGCGACGGCCGCCATGACCTCGGCACTCGCCAGCTTGGGGAGCCAGTGCTTCTTCTGGGTCTCGGTGCCACCCTTGACGAGCGCCCGAGTGAGGATCTCGGGTCGGGTGATCAACGATCCGCCGATACCGAGCGAGCCGCGAGACAGTTCTTCCGTCGCGACGACCATTGCGATGTACTCGCCGTCACCGCCTTCGCTGAAGCCGTCGTACTCGGCAGGGACGCTCAGCCCGAACGCGCCCATCTCGGCAAGGCCGCTGATGATCTCCTCGGGCACGTCGGCATTGTGACGATGCACATGCTCGGCCCGTGGCGCGATGACCTTGTCGGCGAAGGACCGGAAGGTGTCCTGCACCATCTCGTAATCGTCGGCGAGGTGGCGCGGGCCTGCAACCGTTGCGAGCGACGCGAGGAACTCGGGGGAACGAAAGCTCTCGAGAAAGGGGTGCGCGTCGCGCATCGGAGCGGTTCCGACGCCCCATGCGCTTTCGCGGCCGCACACCCGCGTGATCAGGTCGTGCACCATGTCGGCGGCGAACGCGCAGGTGATCTTGGCCTCGACCTCGCCCTTGGCTCCATAGTCCAACAGTGAGCGCGCAGTGGCAACGGCAGAAGCGGCGTGCGCGATGTCGTAGGCGACGACCTGGTTGGTGTCCGGGCCACCCGAGGCAGCGAGGTGACGGATCGCTTGCCCGACCACGCCCTGGGCGAGTTCGATGACGTCGTTGGCGGCCTGGAGATCGGGAGCGGTCATGGTCAGAGGTTACCGAGCGGTATAGCGGTCGAGGAACTCGTCGGGGATGCCGCGCGAGATGCCACACTCTTGGAATGCCCGAGATCGAACCTGCCGAGATGAACTTGTGCGTGTACTGCGGGACCAACGTCGGTGACTCCCCGATCTATGTCGAGGCCGCAGTGGCGCTCGGCACTGCGATGGCGGCTCGCGACATCGGGCTGATCTATGGCGGCGGACGACTCGGGCTGATGGGCGCGATCGCCGACGCCGTGCTGGCCGGCGGGGGACACGTGACGGGCGTGATCCCGGACAGCTTGGTCAAAGCGGAATTGGCCCACAACGGCCTGTCCCAGTTGGAGGTCGCCGATTCGATGCACAGCCGAAAGGCGCGGATGGCAGAGCTTGCTTCAGGGTTCGTGGCCCTCGCCGGCGGATTCGGCACCTTCGAGGAAGTGCTCGAAGTGCTGACATGGAATCAGCTCGGTTTCATCCGCAAACCAGTCGTGCTGTTCGACATCGAAGGCTTCTACACACCATTGGTGGAGATGTTCGATCGAGCTGTATCCGCTGGCTTCGTCCGCGCCGAGCATGCCGCCTTGGCCCAGCGCGCGACCAACGTCGATGACGTCCTCGCGCTCGCAACGGCGCCGGCGCCGGCGACCCCACACAAGTGGATCGATCGCGATCCACCATGAACTCGCTCCCGCTGCATCCTGTCGGTCTCGACTGGCCGACGACGGAGTGGCCGACGGGTGGGCTCGACGTCGATGTCGAGTCCGCTGCAGACGCCGATGTCGAGTCCCTCAGTGACGCCCTCGCCGCCATTGCGGACATGCACGGTGACCAGGGTGTCTCGTTGGCAACGCTGGTCGTGCATCGGGGCCTGTTGGTCGCCGAGCAATACGGCGTCGGGACCGACACCTCGACAACCATGATTTCTTGGAGCATGGCCAAGAGCGTCACCCACGCGTTGTTCGGATTGCTCGTCGGGGACGGGTTCGTCGATATCGATGCGCCCGCCGCTGTCCCGGAGTTCATTGGCACCGCCAAAGCAGCCATCACAGTTCGCGACCTGCTCGAGATGAAGTCCGGTCTCGAGTTCGTCGAGGACTACGACGACCCCGTCACGTCTCACTGCCTGGCAATGCTGTTCGGTGCGGGCGCCGACGATTGCGCCCACTACGCCGCAAGTCGGCAGCTTCTTCATCCGCCGGGGTCGGTGTGGAACTACGCGTCCGGAACCACCAACATCCTCTCCCGGCTCGCGGGGCGACTGCTCACCGAACAACAGATAGCGGGGCTCGGTGCCGATGCCGCTTCGAAGAGGGCTGCGATGGAGTCGTACCTGCAACGCCGGCTGTTCGGCGCGATCGGCATGACCAGTGCCGTTGCCAAGTTTGACGCGTCCGGAACGTTCGTTGGGTCCTCGTACGTCTATGCGACAGCCCGTGACTTCGCCCGATTCGGCTACCTGTACTTGCGCGATGGTG
This sequence comes from Actinomycetes bacterium, assembly GCA_031413195.1. Lineage (GTDB taxonomy): Bacteria > Actinomycetota > Acidimicrobiia > Acidimicrobiales > Ilumatobacteraceae > WLMZ01. The sequence goes on along the minus strand of JANOEM010000371.1, from coordinate 2,458 downwards.
TGTGGGACGACAAGCGGCTCCTCCCCGAAGGATGGGTCGACCAGGCCCGGTCCCTGGTCGCGATCGACGAGGATCCACCCCATTTCGGGTACGGAGCGCACTGGTGGATCTGGCGCGATCAGCCGGGCAGCCTTGCGGCGCACGGTTACGAAGGCCAGTACATCGTTGTCGTGCCCGAGCGCGATCTGGTGGTCGTGCATCTCGGTCGGGTGCCGTCGCCGGTGCGCCCGCCGCTGTTGCGACGGCTTTCCCAGCTCGTCGAAGCATTCCCTGTTCGGCATTGACAACAGTCCCGGCCTCCAACCGGCCCGCAATCACGTGTGCTAACAAGAAGGGGTGGCACACGACATCGGCGGCGTCGGCGAGGCCGGGTCCGGCGGCCAAAACCCGACCGCGGTGATGGCCGACACGTCGAAGCCGCCGTTCCGGCCGCTTCGTTCAGGCATCAAGGTCGTCGCGTTCGCTGCGATCATCTGGTTCTTCGTGCTCCCACTCATCCCAGGCTTCCGCAAGGCGGCCGAGGAACTTCGAGCGGTGAACCCGTTGTTGCTCGCGCTCGGCTTGGGACTCGAGGTCGCGGCTCTGTTCTGCTACTCGCTGCTGACCCGGGCCGCGCTCGGCGAGTCGGGAAAGCTGATCACGACATGGCGGCTGTTCCGAATCCAGTTGAGCACCAAGGCTCTCGGCAGCGTCGTGCCTGGCGGAAGTGCCGCGGGTTCAGCTCTCGGGTTTCGATTGATGACGCTGTCCGGTGTTCCCGGGCCCGATGCGGGATTCGCACTCGGCACGGCAGCTCTCGGCTCAGCGATCGTGCTCAACATCATCTTCTGGATCGCGCTGATCGTCTCGATCCCGCTCAACGGGATCAACAGGGCCTACGCAACGGCCGCTATCGCAGGTGTGCTGATCATGGGTCTGGTTGCGGCGATCGTGTTCGGGCTGATGGAGGGCCAGCAACGAGCGGAGAAGGTCGTTCGCTGGATCGCCAGGCGGCTCCGACTGAACGAGGATCGCACCGGCGATGCGGTGCGTCACATCGGTAGTCGGATCGAGGACATGGTCAAGGACCGCGCGATGCTCGGTCGAGTGGCAGGTTGGGCCGCTGCCAACTGGTTGCTCGATGCCGCGTCGCTATGGGTGTTCTTGCGCGCATACGGAGAGTCGCTCAGCGTCGTGGGTCTGATGGTTGCGTTCGGTCTGGCCAACATCGCCGCGGTCGTTCCCCTCACTCCCGGTGGGCTCGGCATCGTCGAGGGTGTCTACGTGCCGACGCTCGTCTGGTTCGGGCTCACTCGTGGCACCGCCACGCTCGGCGTCGCCTCGTACCGGTTGGCCCAACTGTTCTTCCCGATCCTGCTCGGTGGTTTGCTCTATCTGTCATTGCGGGTGGGACCATGGAAGATCCACCGTGACGAAGAACTTCGTCGGCTGCGGGACATCGCGACCGATCCCACCACCGAGATGGAGACATCGCTCGAGTTCTACGAACGGTTCGCACGCCGCCCGCCCAAGAGCGACGAATCGATGGAACTGGCCAGAACGCACCCCGAGTTGTGGGATGTGCCGACGGATCTCAACGACGACCGTGGTGACGACGACGAATCGTGACGGGTAGCGTCGATTCGATGAGCACCTACGAGCGTCCCTTTGGCCGATCCCTCGAGGATTTCGCGGTCGGCGACATCTACAAGCACTGGCCGGGCAAGACCATCACCGAGTACGACGATCACCTCTTCTGCATGATCACGATGAACCATCATCCGCTGCACACCAACGACTGGTTCGCTGCCAACAGCGTGCAGGGTCGCAATGTGGTGGTCGGCAACCTGGTCTATTCGCTCGTGCTGGGGATGAGCGTGCCCGACGTGAGCGGTGCGGCCATCGCGAATCTCGAAGTCGAGACCCTTCAGCACAAGTTCCCCACGTTCCACGGCGACACGATCCACGCAGAGACCCGGGTGCTCGAGGTCAAGGAGTCGTCGTCGAAGCACGATCGAGGCATCGTCACGGTCGAGACCAAGGGCTTCAACCAGGATGGCAAGGAAGTCTGCTACTTCCGGCGCAGGGTGATGGTCTGGAAGCGCGAGTTCGCACCGACGCGGGCTCGGCCGTACGACGGCCAGGACGTCTGGAGCTCGTGAAACGGTGAATGACGCGGCATCCGGTCGTGTCCTCGAATGGGGCCTCGGTCAGTTGCGCGATCTTCCCTGGCGCCGGACGCGTGACCCGTGGGCCGTTCTGGTCAGCGAGGTCATGCTGCAACAGACCCAGGTCGATCGGGTGATCCCGAAGTGGTTTCAGTTCATGGATTCCTTCCCGACGCCTGCCGTCTGTGCCGACGCGTCGCTTGGCGACGTGTTGCGCGCGTGGCAGGGCCTCGGGTACCCGCGTCGAGCCCGTCATCTGCATCAGGCCGCGAGGACGATCACCGAATTGGGCGAGTTCCCGCGAACGATGA
>JANOEM010000370.1:0-1924 GCA_031413195.1 Actinomycetes bacterium | reverse complement strand
ACCATAGGTCGTTGTCCAGCGATGCGGTCGCGCCGTAGAGTTGCGCGGCCCGGGCAGCAGCGCGGGGTGATGCTTCGTCCACGCCGCCGTGATCATGTTGACCGTCCACGCGTCGCCAAGGAAGGGATTGTCATCCGTCTGTCCACCAAAAGAGGAGCTCGCGAGAAGCAGCCAACCAGAGGCATCGAGTCAGGCAGTGTTTGATCGGTACGGCGCCTGTCGTTGCGATCTTCTGCCACGCACCCGTGCCGAGATCGAATGCCCATGTGTCATCAAATCTCCCGACGTCTGTGAATCCGTGCGAGATCAACAGTCGGTTCGCGGCGGGATCGAGCGCGCCGCCGGAGCCATAGCGGATCGCCGGGCGCTCGGCGTAAGGTTCATCGAGCTGCGTCCATGATCCTCCGTCGTATGCCCAAACATCACTAGAAAATACGCTGCCGTTCCCCTGACCCAGTGTGACAAAGAAGCCCTTTCCGGCTCGGTCGTACATGGCATTGTGTGCGAACCGCGGGGGTGGTCCGGTGCCACTCGCGGGCGCCTCTTGCCACGACGCCGACTTTGGGTGGTACATCCACAGCTCGTTGTCGGCGACGCCAGCGGTGCGGCCGCCGAAGAGGTAGACGAGGCCGTCATCAGGATTGAGGGTGAGGCTGTGGTCGCGGTGGGCGGCGGGGCCTCCAGCGGGAATGGTGCCCTTGACACACCCACATCTACCTGTTGCTGGCCCGTTGCTGGCGTGAAGGTCTAGATGGCGTGGGAGCGTTCCGTGAACAATCCGAGGTAGGTAAGGACAGTCGCCGTTAGGACGCCGAAAACAACCTTCCTTGTCATGTTCCATCTCAATCGTACGCGCCCCGCACAAACTTGCATGTGATATTCAATCGCCTCACACGCTTGTGACCTTGTCAATCCGTAGCAAGCGCCAAGGCCTCACCCCGGGCATTGGCCGGATGGCGAGCGGAAGCCGGCGACGAGGCCGATGTCGGCGATGTTGAGCGTACCGTCCTTGTTCACGTCGATGTCGGGATGGTACATCGCCGGACCGCCGGCGATTCCCAATGCCAGGATGCCTGTATCCGCAATGTTCACGACGCGGTCGGGGTTAAACGATGTCGCTTCGCAGCCGTCGGTCGCACCGTTCGTCGTGCGGTCGCCGTCCGTGTCGGTGCTGTTCGGGTTCGTGCCGTAGTAGCAGAACTCTACGCGATCTGTGAGACGGTCTCCGTCGCTGTCGACAGGCGTCGCGCCGCATTGCGCGAGTGTTGGCTTACTGGCCGCGGATGCTGGGTTCGTGCCCAGTGCGCACTCCGCCCCATCAAGTGCGCGGTCACCATCGGTGTCGCGAAGGAGCGGGTTTGTCGGTGCAGTCGCGGATGGACACGGTGGGGCGACGGTCTCGGTCGTGTCGCTGACGCCGTCGTTGTCGTTGTCAGGCTCGCAAGCATCGCCAGCGCCGTCGGAATTGGCGAGCGTCAGGTCGTCGAAGGCGGCGGAGTACGGTGGGCTGATGTCGACCAGATTGCGATCGGTGTTGGCCTGCGGCGCGTTGGCGGCCATCGGGCAGTTATCGGCGGACGTGAGGATCGTGTCGCAGTCGCTGTCGTTGGCGCAGCCGCCGCCAATCTGCACTACCTGCTGGAACGTCGGCCGATTAATCCAGTGGAAGGCCGGCAACGTCGCTACACCGATCGCGGATGACCGCACGTCGTCGCTTGCGATCGTGCGCTTCCAATTGACGACGCTCGCCGAGCCGAACTCCGTCTGCAGCAATACCGCTGCCGCGTCGAGCGACGACCAGAGCGCAGTTGCACACGTCGGCAGTACGCCGCCGCCGCAGTACGTCTGCGAGAACGGAGCTGTCACCGGCATACTCAGCACTTGCCGGAGATCCTTATGTACGTGGCTGTAGACGCCGCCACCA
>JANOEM010000369.1:0-1702 GCA_031413195.1 Actinomycetes bacterium | reverse complement strand
AGGTGCGCTTCGCGACCTTCGACGAGGTCGACGCCGACCACGACGGGCTGCTGTCCGTCGACGAGGTGGTCGAGGTCTACGACACGAAGAGCTGAACCCCGCCACGGGCCGCCGTCGGGTCCGCCCCCGGGGCCGAGGTCGATGACCCAGTCGGCCAGCCGAATGACGTCGAGGTTGTGTTCGATGACAACGAGCGTGTTGCCCGTATCACGTAACTTGAAGAGCAGATCCATCAACCGCTGGATGTCGGTCCAGTGGAGTCCGGTTGTGGGCTCGTCGAGGATGTAGAGCGTCGTGCCCTGCTCACGCTTGCTCAACTCGAGGGAGAGCTTGATGCGCTGCGCCTCGCCACCCGACAGCGTCGTGGCCGATTGCCCGAGCTGCAGGTAGCTGAGGCCCACCGCGTCGAGCGTCGCTAGTTTTTCCATGATGCGCGGATGAGCGCGGAACAGCTCCATGGCTTCCCGCACTGTTTGGGCGAGCACATCGGCGATGCTCTTGCCGTGATAACGCACTTCGAGCGTCTCGCGGTTAAAGCGCCGCCCGTCGCAACTCGGGCACGGCGCGTAGGCGTCGGCCATGAACTGCATGTCGAGGCGGATCTGGCCGTCGCCCTGGCAGCGCTCGCAGCGTCCGCCCCGCACATTGAAGCTGAAACGGTTCGCCTTATAGCCACGCACCTTGGCCAGCGGTAGCTTGGCGAACAGATCGCGCAGCAGGTCGAGCAGACCGACGTAGCTGGCCGGATTCGAACGTGGGCTGCGTCCGATCGGTTCCTGATCCACCACCACGGCTTTCTCAAAGTGTTCGAGTCCGGTCAGGCCGCGATGCTTCCCGGGAATGATCTTGGTCGCGCCGTTCAGTTTCCGCGCTGCGGCCGTGGCGAGAATGTCGTTCACGAGCGAACTCTTGCCCGAGCCCGACACGCCGGTGACACACGTCAGCAAGCCAACAGGGAATTTTGCCTCAACGTCTTTTAGGTTATGCTCGGCCGCACCCTTCACCGTCAGCCAGCGGCCGTCAGGTTCCTTCGCCTTCGCATCGCGGACGACGCCCTCCTTGCCCGCAAGGTAGGCGCCCGTGCGGGAATCACGCGGCGAAAGTTTGGCGCAGTCGACCGGCGAACCGTGAAAAAGAATCTGTCCGCCCTCGGTGCCTGCGCCGGGCCCGAGCTCGATCAACTCGTCGGCGATGCGTATCGTGTCGGCGTCGTGTTCGACCACGAGCACGGTGTTGCCGCGGTCGCGTAGCTCGCGGAGCGTGGCGAGCAACCTTTGGTTGTCGTGCGGATGCAGACCGATGCTCGGCTCGTCGAGCACATAGATGACACCCACCAGACCCATGCCGAGTTGCGTCGCGAGCCGCACGCGCTGGGCCTCGCCGCCGGAGAGCGTGGTGTATTCGCGGTCGAGCGTCAGGTAACCGAGCCCGGTCTCGGTGAGGAAATGCAGCCGTTGCGTCACGCCGTCGAGTACCTCGCGCACGGCGTCGGTCGCCGGCAGATAAGCGCGCAGGCTCTGCATGAATTCCAGCGCTCGGCGGATGTCTAGCGACATAAACTGGGCGAAACCGAGGCAGGTGTTCTGCTGTAGGGCGGGGTATCAACCGTCACCTAGTGACTTTCTCTGTGATCCGTCTTTTCTTTTGAGCCACTGCCCAGTGATCATCCATGTGACCAGCCTTTGATTTTGAGCTATTGCCC
>JANOEM010000368.1:0-2021 GCA_031413195.1 Actinomycetes bacterium | reverse complement strand
CCTTGATGGAACGATCTTCGATGCCGCACATCGGTGGTGTGGTCCGCTCGACGCAGAACTGGATCGGCGGCAGCAGCTACAACCCGTGCTCCGCAGCCTTCGTCCCACCGCCACCGGACACTGTCGACGCCTTGCTCCACGACCTCCTCGACTACGTCAACGGCGACAACCATCCTGCCCTCGTGCAAGCGGCGATCGCTCACGCGCAGTTCGAGACGATCCACCCGTTCGCCGACGGCAACGGCCGCACCGGCCGGGCGCTCATCCATGTCATCCTCCGCCGCCGCGGCCTCGCACCGCGCTTCGTGCCGCCGATCAGTCTCGTGCTCGCCACCTGGGCGAGTGACTACGTCGCCGGGCTCTCCACGTTTCGACACGTCGGTGCGCCTGCCAGTCCTGAGCGATCCGCCGGTGCGGGCACTTGGTTGCGTACGTTCGCCACCGCTGCACACCGATCGTGTGCGGACGCCGAGTCCTACGCGGCCAAGATCGAAGCACTCAATTCACGATGGCGGACACAACTCGGTCGAGTCCGCGCCAACTCAGCAGTCGAGCTGCTCCTCGATCTACTGCCAGGCGTCCCGGTGATCACCGTCGACAGCGCCGCACGACTGATCGGACGATCCGAGATGCGAACAGGCGAAGCAATCAACCGACTCGAAGCCGCCGGGGTGCTGCGCCAACGCAACATCGGGAGACAGCGCTACCGAGTGTTCGAAGCAGCCGACGTCGTCGACCTCTTCACCGGTCTCGAACGCGCCCTCGCCAGTCCAACCGGCAACACTGCGAGTGCACCGCCGACCCGTCGTATTCCGCGTCGAGCAGGACCCGCCGACAACAGCTGAGCACCGCGTTCCGGCCATCGGGTTGTTGGCCTGATCAGACCCACTTTTCGAAGACTCGCTGGTCGAGAACGGGAGAAGGCCCGGACCTTGCGGTCCGGACCGCTGCTCCGCCAGTTGGCAACGACCTACTCATTGTTCGATGCCAACGAGACATCGACGTGGGTTGCGGCGGCCGGCCCGGATCAGATGCTCCGCAACGCCGACCGGCCGTCGCTTGTACCTCCGTGTTGGCGCGCGACCACGCGTTGAGTAGCCGCTCGAGGTGGGCCAGGTTGCCGGGCCGACGGTCAGCGGCCATCGCCGCCACCACCGCCACCGTGGTTGGCGGGTAGTGCGCGGTCGTAGAGGCGCACAAGAAGCCGGGCCGCCGTTTGCGTTCCGATGTGTTCGCGGGCTTGCGCGCGCCGCACGGCCTGCTCGATCATGTCGCCGGCCACACCCCAGTCGATGGCCTGTCGGATTGCAAGGGCGGGCGACACCACCGGCACGCCGTGCACCTCGTCGCGATCCGCAGCGTCAACCGAGATGTGGTGGATCTCGTACAGCTCACCGCCCGCCCGACGGGGCCTGTACCCCGGTGGAACGGCGATGTGGATCTTGCGCGGGTTCACGTCGGCCAGATCCCAGAGCAACAGCCCCGATTCCCCGGCGATTAACCCGCGACCCTTCGCCCACAGCACCGCTTCCATCAGCTCGGTCTGCTCGTCGAACGGCACCGTCGAGATCCGGTACACGCCCTGCGACCGGCGCTCCAGTACGCCACTCGCGGCCATCCGACGTACCTGGTCATCCGCGACATCGACCCCTGCGGCCTGCGCGACGGTGAAGAGACCATGCTGCTGCGCGGCCACCTCCAACAGGCGGGCGACGGGGTTCTCCATGCGCAAAAGCTATCCTGCAGGGCACGCTTTTGCAATCATTGATAGACCATGCTTACAAAAGCGTGGCCTGAAACCACGGTTCTGCACACTAGACCAGATTGCAGCGGTCAGCTCACGACAACGTTCAGAAGTGCCTGTTGAAAGATTCTTGCGATGTTGCGGGCGTCGTCGAAGCCACGATCGCGAGTACCGGCGTGGGTAAAGGCATTGCTCGAACACAGCAGCTCGGGTACCAAGCCGCCGAGCACAACGAACTCGGGTCCGGCTCCGTAGTGATGCACGATGCGGATCAGTG
>JANOEM010000367.1:0-2523 GCA_031413195.1 Actinomycetes bacterium | reverse complement strand
GGGGTTGTTCTGGCCCTTCATCAGGCCGTAGACGTCGTAACCCTTGCTGTGGAGAAGATCGGCGAGGAACCGGCCGTCTTGTCCGGTGACTCCCGTGATGAGCGCGTTTGGCATCCGAGCGATGCTAGCGGAGCAACGTGCCTCGACCTGTCTATCCTCGCCAGGTGAAGACTGATCTGGAGCGGGCCGAGAGCGCCGATCTTCCCATTGCCTGCTCGTCTCCGTCGGTCAGTGTGGTCCTGCTCACGCTGGACAGGAGCGGTCCGGTGCGAGACACCCTTGATGCGTTGAAGTGGCAGACGTACGACAACTTCGAGGTTGTCGTGGTGGCCGGCCCATGCCGGGACGACACGTTGAGCACGCTCGCAAGTTACGGCCAAGCCATCACCGTCGTGCACAACGCCGAACGCAACGTCTGCATGTCGCGCAACATCGGCGCGACTGCGGCGAACGGAGAGTTCCTGCTGTTCCTCGACGACGACGAGATCCCGGAGCCGGGGTGGATCGCAGATTTGATCGCTGGCTTCGGCGACGGGGACTCTCTCGGCGCTGTCGGCGGTGCTGTCATAGGACCGAACGGGACGGACCTGGATTGGCTCCACTGCGCAGCAGACATGTACGGCGCCGCGTATCTGTCGATCGACTCGCCCACCCACTTGGCGACGAGCGATCCGAGCGATCCGGCGCGTCGCCGGCTTCAGTACCTCCCCGGTGGCAACTGCGCGATCAAACGCTCCGCATTGAACGCCATCGGAGGCTTCGACGAGATGATCGTGTACTACCTCGACGAGACCGACATGTTCTTCCGCTTGCAACAAGCAGGTTGGACGGTCCGCCAGCTGACCAACGCCCGAATCCATCACCGCTACCTCGCTGGAATCGTTCGGAAGGCCGACGACCGTCTGACGACGAACTGGGTTCCGATCGTGCAGAGTCGGGGGTACTGCGCCGGGAAGTTCGCGCTCGAACTCGTCGGGGCGGACCGGGTGATCGAGGAGTTCTCCGAGTTCTGTGATCATGTACGAACGACGATCACCGACGACGAAGCACTCGTCGTCATCGACCAGGCGATCGAAGAGACGAAGGCCCGCATTCGCAATCTGGCCGATGAAAACGACATCGGACAAGTTCCGCGGTCGCACTACGTCGTTCGTGACGCTGACAACACTCGATTCCATCGCTTCCCGTCGTTCGACGTCGCGACGGCCGAGCACATCGTGGTCGTGGAGAACCAAGAGTCGTCGACATCGATCGAAGCGACGGCCATCGAAGCAACCGGTCTCCGCACTGCTCGTTCGATTGCAGATCGCGGGCATCACACCAGGCTGATCGTCACAGGGACCGACTCGCACGTCCGGTGGCATCGCGGGGTCTGGATCCATTCCATCGTGGCCGGCCAGACCGACATGATCGCCGAGGAACTACTCGCAATCGATGCGCGCCAACCGGTTGACCGAGTCGTCTGTGACAACCCCGGATCGGTCAACAGCAAGTGGACGTGTGTGCCGAGCTCATGGGCCACGCCGACCACCCCAACCACGCCGGCTCTGGCAGCTCTGACACGGTGGTCGGCTCGTGAACTCGCTCGAAACCTCTTGGACGCCGTGCGGATTTCGGCGTGGCCAAGGGACCGGGTGTTCGTGCGGCTCATCGGTGGTGCCGGGAATGAACTGTTCCAGTACGCAAGTGCCATCTCCATCGCTGGCCCTTCCAGAGTCCGGACCATCCCGAACGACCGGGCCAACCAACTGCCGGCGGGCGACCTTGTTCCGGGCTTGCTCGATCAGGCGGGCGAGACCGAGCTCCGCCTGCTACGGCGTCGGTCTGCTTCGGGTCAAGTCTGTGTGCCGCCTTCGGCATCTCGGCTCTCGACCTCGATCCGGAAGTCGCTCGACAGTCGCACGGTGGACCAACACGGGACACTCCAACGAGCCTTCATGCCGCGCCCGCAAAGCCCCGCGCGACCGCAGATCCTTGACGGGTACTTCCAGCATCCCGAGTGGTTCAAACCCGGGGACTCCGTCGTCATCGACGCATTGCTCGACAACGCGCCGCAGGGGTGGCTCGAGCGCGCCCGATCAGCCCGTTTCGCAGCAGTTTCGTTTCGACACGGTGATTTCGAGGATCTCGGATGGACACTGCCGGACTCGTACTACGATGCTGCTCTTGCCGAGCTCGCTGTGGGAACGCAGCTGATGGTCGTCAGCGACGACGCCAAGTTCGGGGCGATGATGTCGGCAAGCTACAGAGATCGAGGCTTCACGGTCCTCGATCCCCCGGCACTCGCCAGGGACCCGGCTATCAACGACTTCTGGACCATCGCCGCCGCGTCCGACGTCATCATGTCGAACTCGACGTTCTGTTGGTGGGCGACGCGTGTCGGCGACGTAGCCCACTCGTCGATCCTGCCCCGTGTTCGCCAGGTCACCTGCCCGCTGAGGTGGGTCCCCGACATCGACAACTCGTTGGCCGAACCCGAATGGACGACGATCGGCGGGTTCTTCGGGCGGTGACACCCGGCCA
>JANOEM010000366.1:0-2600 GCA_031413195.1 Actinomycetes bacterium | reverse complement strand
TCACGAACGACGAGCCGCCATCGCAACGGCCCGCATGTTCGACTTCATGGCACGAGACGGTTTGATCCAGACGCCACTGGGTGGCGTACGACTCCGGATGTCGTGCGGGATGGCGTCGGGAACGCAGGCGTATCACCTGATCGGGGTCTTGCGCCGAGCACTGATGGTCGCAGGGCCGGTGAGCACCGAGATGGCGCGGCTGGAGGCAGAAGCCAACGCCGGCGAGGCGCTCATGAACGAAGAGCTCGCCGCAGCGCTTCCGACGTCGTGGGTCACGACGTCGAAAGGCGGCACTCCCAAGCTTCGCACGGGGCGAGTCGCGACCGGTGATCCGACGGTTCCGCACTCGAGATGTCCTGCCGACGACCGCGACGTCAAACGACTGTTGCCGATTCAGTTCCACTCGCTGGTCGACGCGCAGCACAGGGCAGGCGAGCTCAAACAAGTGGCGATGGCGTTCATCCGCCTCAACGGAACCGACGACATGCTCGTCGCGGACGGTGTCGATCGACTTCACCAGCGGATCGGCGAGATCACCGAGATCGTCGACAGGGCCGCCTCCGAGTTCGACGTGTGTTGGCTCGAGACGCAGGCCGAGGCGAACTCGGTCCGTTGGACGCTCATCTCCGGTGCCCCGACGGCGACCGAGCGAGACGGTGAGCGGTTGCTCCGTGTGTTGAGGCGAATCACCGAACAGACGCCGCTCCCGCTGCGGATCGGAGCAAACCTCGGCGTTGTCTTCGTCGGCGACACGGGCCATCCCCGACGATGCACGTACATCGTCATGGGTGACGCAACGAACCTGGCTGCTCGCCTGATGGCACGAGCACAACCCGGCGAGATCATGGCGGGCGAACGACTTCACGGCTCGTGCCCCAATCGGTTCGAGTCGACGCCACTCGAACCGTTCCTCGTGAAGGGCAAGAAGGTGCCCGTTCAAGCGTTCTTGATCGGCCGGGCGGTCGAGGGCGATGCCGGAGGACCTCACCCCGTTTCCGATTCGATCATGGTGGGCCGAGACGACGAGCTGGCAGAGCTGCGACGCGTGGTGGCTGATGGCGGCATCGTCGATCTCGTCGGTCAGGTTGGCTCCGGGAAGTCCCGGCTGTGGCATGAAGCACGAGACACCGACACCGTCCGTCGATGGCTCGTGATGCGCGCCGAACCTCACGAAGTCGATTCTCCCTATCTTCCCTTCCGCCGCCTCATTCGGACCGCTGCAGGTATCGGGGGGCGCGAGGACGAATCCAGTGCGGGAGTTGCGCTGACGACGTTCGTCAAGCGCTCGGCGAAGGGTCTGCGGCCGTGGCTCCCGCTGATCGCCGACGTGGTCGGCGCGAGCGTTCCCCCAACAGCGGAGGTGCAGGCGCTCGATCCCAAGTTCCGAACCGATCGGCTCAACTCCGTGACGGCTGAACTCGTCGTCGCAATTACCGGCCGCAGCGGTGTGATCGTCGTCGAAGACGTGCACTGGATCGACGATGCATCGCGCCTGGTGCTCGAGTCGCTGTGCGCGATGCCGGAACGTGGCGTTGCCCTCGTCCTGACCCGTCGACCTGACGGGAGCGTCCCGTCACCGTCGACCACCATCGAGTTGCAGCCAATCGACGACGAGCACGCGAACCAGCTGCTCATCAATGAACTCCCTGCCCTGGCCGCGAGCGACGCGACACTGTCGAGGCTGCGCGAGTCCGCCGCGGGCAACCCGCTCTACCTGATCGAGCTTGCGCGCACCGTGGCGAATTCGGCATCCTCCTCGACTCCGTCGTCGACCTGGACCACGTCGTACCCCGCCACGATCGAACGCCTCCTCGCTGCCCGCATCGATCAGCTCCCGATCGCCGGCCGCGAACTCATCCGGGATGCGTCGGTTCTCGGATCGTCGATGGACCGGGAGCTCGCCAGTCGGGTGCTCGAACGGTCTGATCTCGCTCTGGCCAGGACCTGGGAGAAGGAGCTCGGCGACCTGGTCATCGTCGACGGGGACATCGTGAGCTTTCGCAACGATCTCGTTCGCCTCGCCGCATACGAAGGGTTGTCGGTGCGTCGGCGTCGTGCTGTCCACGGTCGAGCAGCGGACATCATCGAGGAGTGGGGTGACTCGGTTCCGATCGCCGACCCGGTGAGCGCACTCGCGTTCCACGCTGTCGGGTCGGGACGTCCCGAGCGGATCGTTCGCTGGGGCAGCGAAGCGGCCGAGGCGGCGATCGAACGAGGCGCGATGGAGATCGGCGAGTCGTTGCTCGTGGACGTCATCGCCGCGCAGCGACGGCTCGACGTGTCGGTGTCGGTCCGCAGTGCCACGTTCCGGCGACTGGCATTCGCCGCTGAACGAGCGGGACATCCGGAGGCTGCACTCGATGCGCTCGGCGAAGCGGCACGGCTCAGCGACGAGCGCGAACGTGCGCTGATCGCCATCGATCGTGCTCGCCTGCTCGAGAAGCTCGGAAAATATCGAGCTGGTCTGGCGTTGACCGCCCGTGCGATCAAGGCCTGCCCCGACCCCGCTGTGTCCGTTCGTCTGCGGATTGCCAGGGCCACCATCTACAACTTCCGGGGCCAGTTCCGTGAATGCCTCGAACTCTGCGAGGGGGTGCTGA
>JANOEM010000365.1:0-1822 GCA_031413195.1 Actinomycetes bacterium | reverse complement strand
ACGCCACAGTTGCCGGCAACGACCGTGGTCACGCCGTGTCCGCTGGAGGGCTCGAGCAGGTCGTCCCACGTGGCCTGGCCGTCGTAGTGGGTGTGGATGTCGACCCAACCCGGCGTGACGATCTTGCCCGTTGCATCGACGACCTCGCTCGCGTCGCCGAGATCGGCCCCGCCCGGCTGGAGGCTGATGGCGGTGATTCGCCCGTTGTCGATCGCGATGTCGGCAGTGAAGCGCGGTGCGCCCGTACCGTCGACGATGATTCCCCCGCGGATGATGAGATCGTGCATTTCGGCCCCCGTTGCTCGGACGTGATTCGTGCGTAGTTGAAATCTAACGCACCGTCAGAAACTTCGTTGCGGTCAGAGGCGTTCGATGATCGTGACATTGGCCTGGCCGCCGCCTTCGCACATCGTCTGCAAGCCGTAGCGGCCACCCGTGCGTTCCAGTTCTGCCAGCAGTGTGGTCATCAATCGTGCGCCGGTTGCCCCGAGCGGATGACCGAGCGCGATTGCACCACCGTTCACGTTGACCTTGGCGTGATCGAAGCCAGTCTCGGCGAGCCAGGCAAGAACAACCGGTGCGAAGGCCTCGTTGATCTCGACCAGGTCGATGTCGTCGACCTTGAGGCCGGTCTTGGCGAGAGCACGCAATGTTGCCGGGATCGGCGCCGACAGCATCATGATCGGATCATCGGCCAGAACCGTCATGTGGTGGATACGGGCCCGAGGCGTGAGGCCGTGGTCCTTGATCGCCTGTTCGCCCGCGATCAACAATGCCGCAGACGCGTCGCTGATCTGGCTGGCACATGCGGCAGTGATCTGTCCATCGGGGGTGAGGGTCTTCAGCGAGCGAATCTTGTCCCAGTTCGGTTCGCGCGGACCTTCGTCATGGTCCAGTCCGTTGAGCGGGATGATCTGGCCGTCGAATCTTCCCTCGGCTTGTGCCCGCAATGCGCGCAGATGGGACTCGACGGCGAACTGCTCCAGCTGGTCTCTGCTCAGGTTCCACTTGTCGACCATCATCTCGGCGCCGACGAACTGGTTGACCTCTCCGTTGCCGTAACGGGTCGTCCAGCCCGTGGATCCGGTGAACGGATCGGTGAAGCCGAGCGCCTCACCCGCAGTCATTGCCGATGAGATCGGGATCATGCTCATGTTCTGCACGCCGCCGGCCACGACGAGATCCATCGTGCCGCTCATCACGGCCTGGGCGGCGAAATGGACGGCCTGTTGAGCGGATCCGCACTGACGATCGATGGTGACTCCGGGAACGTGCTGCGGCATCCCGGCGGCGAGCCAGCAGGTCCGGGCGACGTCGCCTGCCTGGGGGCCGACCGAATCGACGTTGCCGAACACGACGTCGTCGACCGCATTCGGATCGATGCCTGTTCGCTCGATCAGAGCGCGGATGCTCGCTGCTCCGAGATCGGCCGGATGAATGGTGCTGAGGGTGCCGCCGCGTCGACCGACGGGCGTACGGATGGCATCGACAATGAACGCTTCAGGCATAACGGCGAGGCTACGACACCAAGGTCGCGCAAAAACAGCCGGGTCAGTAACCGGCGAGTTCAGCGGGCGACGATCACGCTGCTGCCGTGGCCGAAGAGGCCCTGGTTCGCTGTGATCCCCACCTTCGCGCCTTCGACCTGGCGGCCTTCAGCCTGGCCCCGGAGTTGCCAGACGAGTTCGCAGACCTGTGAGATCGCCTGGGCCGGGATCGCTTCGCCGAAGCAGGCCAGCCCGCCACTGGGATTGACCGGAACGCGTCCGCCGATGGTCGTCGCGCCCGAACGCAGCAACTGTTCGGCTTCGCCTTCCTGGCA
>JANOEM010000364.1:0-3871 GCA_031413195.1 Actinomycetes bacterium | reverse complement strand
GCGAAGGCGGTGGTCAGGCGAACGTCACGATCATCGAACGCCTCTGACCGCAACGAAGTTTCTGACGGTGCGTTAGATTTCAACTACGCACGAATCACGTCCGAGCAACGGGGGCCGAAATGCACGATCTCATCATCCGCGGGGGAACCATCGTCGACGGTACGGGCGCACCGCGCTTCGCCGCCGACATCGCGATCGACAACGGGCGGATCACCGCCATCAGCCTCCAACCGGGCGGGGCCGATCTCGGCGACGCGAGCGAGGTCGTCGATGCAACGGGCAAGATCGTCACGCCCGGTTGGGTCGACATCCACACCCACTACGACGGCCAGGCCACGTGGGACGACCTGCTCGAGCCCTCCAGCGGACACGGCGTGACCACGGTCGTTGCCGGCAACTGTGGCGTTGGTTTCGCCCCGGTTCGCCCGGGCAAGGAGGAGTGGCTGGTGCAGTTGATGGAGGGTGTCGAGGACATCCCAGGAACTGCATTGCACGAGGGCATCTGCTGGGGTTGGGAGAGCTTCCCCGAGTATCTCGATGTGCTCGACGCACGCAACTACGCGATCGACATCGCAACCTATGTCGGCCACGGGCCCTTGCGTGCATACGTCATGGGTGATCGCGGGGCGCGCAACGAACCGGCGAGCCCCGAAGACATCGCCGGCATGAAGACGTTGGTCACCGAGGCGATCCAGGCTGGTGCGATCGGGTTCTCGTCGAGCCGCACCCTCAACCACAAGGCCCGCGACGGCGAGCCCGTGCCCGGGACGTTCGCAGCCGAAGACGAATTGAACGGACTCGCCGACGGTGTGGTCGAGGCGGGCGGCGGATTGTTCGAAGTCGCTCCGCAGGGTCTGGAGTTCGAAGAAGACGTGTTTCTCGGCGAGGTCGACCTGCTCAGCCGGATCGCTCTGCGCACGAAACTGCCGGTGACCTTTGCGATGCTGCAGAACGAGCGCAACCCCGACTCCTGGAAGGCCGCTCTCGACAAGGTCGACACGACAAATGCGGCCGGCGGCAACATGCGCCCCCAGATCGCAGCACGCCCGTTCGGGATGATGATCGGCTGGGCCAACAACAACCCGTTCACGAAGCGTCCGACGATGGTCGACCTGGTCGGCCGCCTGGACGGCGTCGAGTTGCGGGCAGAACTCCGCAAGCCCGAGGTCAAGGCCGCGATCCTTGCCGAGAGCGATCTCGAATCAGATCCGAGTATCCAGTTCGACGGTCTCGGACCGTTCCTGCAGTTGATGCTCGACAAGATCTACTGCATGGGCGACACCCCCAACTACGAACCCGACGCCGACCAGACCGTCGTCGAGATCGCCGCAGCGCGAGGCACTTCACCCCTCGAAGCCGCCTATGACCTGCTCAACGACAGCGACGGCAACGCGTTCTTGATGTTGCCGTTCTTCAACTACGTCGGCGGCACCCAGGACGCAATCCATGCAATGCTCAACCACCCGGCGACGGTCTCGGGTCTGTCCGATGGTGGGGCGCACTGCCGGATGATCTGCGATGCGTCGATTCCCACATACGTCATCAGTCACTGGGTCCGAGATCGCAAGGGTCCGAAACTGACCCTGGAGCAGGCCGTCAAAATCCAGACCCTGGACACTGCCGAAGTCGTCGGCTTCCACGATCGCGGCTCGTTGCAGATCGGCAAGCGGGCCGACATCAACATCATTGATCTCGACACGATCGACCTCGAGTACCCGACTGCGGTCGATGACCTTCCCGCCGGCGGGCGGCGTCTGATGCAGCATGCCCGCGGGTATGTCGCAACGATCGTCAATGGTCAGGTCACTCGCCGCGACGGCGTGGACACCGGCGCCCGCCCGGGGCGCCTCGTCCGCAGCGGCACGACCTCGGACTGACCGGGGACTACTCGTAACGAGCGCCGATCTCCCGCGCGAGTTCGACGAAGTGGGCCACAGCGTCCGGGGCGAGTTCGCCGGGGGCGTATGACAGCGAGTGCACCCTGCCGGAGAACGGAAACGGTCCGTCGGCGAGGTAGCGAGTCCAATCCACGGGAGAACCTCGGTCGATACCGATGTCGATCCCGCTGAACGGCGCCATCGGCCACAGCATCGCCCGATCGAGATCGGTGATCCGGGTCTCTGCATCGACAGCAACCGACACGGTCCATCGACCGCCGCCGGGACCGCCGAGAATCAACTCGATCGAGTGCCGTCCGACACCGATTTCCCCAGCGGAGTCGCGCGAGGTCGTCCCGTGTCCGTCGTTGTGGACGAACCACAGTTGATCCTGATCGACCTCGAGCGAGTATCCGCCGCCTTGATCGCCGTGGGCAACGAGCACGCCACGATCTCCGCAAGACCGAGTCATCTCCACGGTCACCGCGCAGGTGCGTTGCCAGACCAGGCTGCCGCTGCGGATCCGTTCGAGCGTGGGCGTTCCCGGCCAGATCGTCACCGGCTCGTGGAAGACCTCGTCCTGTGGCGGGCGGGCGATCCAGCGCCACCCGGAACCCTCGTCCAACGGGTACACCTGGTTTGCCACTGCTGCCTGATGAAAGCCTTCTGCGAGCTCGCGAACTCGATCCGGGTTCGCTTCAGCCAGGTCGTCGATCTCGGTCGGGTCCGTGCGAAGGTCGTACAACTCCCAATCGGCATCGCTGAACGGCGTTCGAGGCCGGCGATTGGTGACGACTTCCCAGCCGTCGCGGTACAGGCCGCGATGCCCTTCGAGTTCGTAGTACTGCTCGGTCCGCACTTCGCCGTGCTCGGCGTCGCGCAGCACACCACCCAGGCTTGCGCCGTTCATCGGCTTGACCGGCGCGCCGTTGCGCGACGCCAGCGGTTCGACCCCGGCGAGCGCCAGAACGGTCGGCAGGATGTCGATGCAATGGCCGTACTGGCTGCGGATCTCCCCGGCCACATCGGCCAGACCCTTCGGCCAACTCCAGACGCACGGCACCTGATGACCCCCGGCGTGAGTGTTCTTCTTGTACAACCGAAATGGGGTGTTGCTCGCCATCGCCCAGCCGCGCGGGTAGTGCGGCATCGTCGTCGGCCCACCGATCTGATCGAGCCGGGCGAGATCACGTTGCAGGGTGTTCCGCGAATCGCCGTAGCCGAGTTGCGCGAAGTAGTTGGACGTGCCGTTGGACTCGCCCTCTCGACTGGCGCCATTGTCGGACAGGAACACCACGATCGTGTTGTCCCATTCCCCCATCTCTTCCAACGCTTCGCGAAGGCGACCCATGTTCTGGTCGACCTCGTCGATCATCGCTGCATACACGGCCATGTAGCGCGAGAACAGTGCTTGTTCCTCCGGTTCGAGATCGACCCAGGGCCGCACAGCGTCGCCGACTTCACTGTTGCGTTCGGGCAGCCGCGTATCGGCAGGGATGATCCCCAACTCGATCTGGCGAGCGTGCCGCCGCGCCCTGATCTCGTCCCATCCGTCGGCGAACGTGTCGCGATAGCGATCGATGTCGACCTGTTTGGCCAACAACGGCGCGTGCGCCGCAGGGTGTGCGACGTACAGGAAGAACGGTTGACCGGGACGCGATGCGCTTCGCTCGCGAATCATCCTGATCGCCTTGTCGGTGAGGTCATCAGTGAGGAAGTAGTCATCGGGGTAGCGATCGGTCTCGACGACGTGGTTGTCTTCGATCAGGCGGTGCGGTTGATGCTGGTTGGTGAAGGCCTCGAGGATCCCGTAGAACCGGTCGAACCCACGTTGGCAGGGCCAGCCGTGCTGGGGTCCGCCCGCCGACATGTCACTGTCCCGGCAGAGGTGCCACTTGCCGACCATCATCGTCGCGTAGCCGTTGCCACGCAGGATCTCTGCCGCTGTGGCGACGTCGTCGCCGAGTTCGGCCCGGTAGCCGGGGAAGCCCGGG
>JANOEM010000363.1:0-2390 GCA_031413195.1 Actinomycetes bacterium | reverse complement strand
ATCTGGAATGTCGACTGACCAACCGAACACGGGCCAACCGAACATGAGCCTCTACCGGTGCGTCCACTCACCGCCCTCGCTGCGCGACGACTCACCGGCGATGAGTTCGACGCCGAGTTTCCCCGAACCGACCGCGACGGTCCCATTGGTAGCTATGGGCGATTCGACAACGAGGACTCGGCTGGTGGTGCGGCCGTTGCTCGTGTCGGTGGACGAGGCGGCCGGGTTGCTCGGAATCGGGCGCACGACGTTGTACGAACTGATTCGACAGGGCGATGTGCGGCCTATTCGGATCGGGCGCTGCGTGCGCATCCCGCAACGCGAGCTGGAGGCGTACATCGACCGCCTGATCGCCGAGACCTGGAGCTAACAGTGACGGGCAGTCGACGTCGAAGGCTGGCTGCTCACTCTGCCGTGACGCGCAAATCCCGGCGGCTCCTCAGATACGGGGGAAAACGCCGGGATCACTTTCCTCGCCTAGTGCTGCCGCGCAGAAGTTGGTTGAACGTGGGTCATGCGGCGCGTTGGGCGTTGTAGACCCATTTGAACGGGGTGGCGGTGGTGTTGCGATGTTCTATGAAGGCGAGCATTTTGTTGACGAGGTCGTCGCGTGAGTCGAACTCGCCGCGGCGCAGGACTTTGCGGGTCAGGATCGAAAAGAATGCTTCGACCTGGTTCAGCCAACTCGCATGCACCGGGGTGTGATGGACCACGAACCGGGGGTGCTCGGCGAACCACTTCTTGGTCGCCTTCGAACGGTGCGAGCTGCCGTTGTCCAACACGACATGGATCGCCAACTCGGGATCGATCGATTCGTCGATCTGGGTCAGGAACTCGATGAAATGCACCGAGTTGTTCCGTGCAACATCGGTCGCGGTGACCTTGCCGGTGACGACGTCCAACGCCGCGATCAACGATGCCGTGCCATGACGGACGTACTCGAACTCGCGTCGCTCCGGCCGACCAGGTCGCACCGCCTGGGTGGGATGCTTGCGCGACTTGGCTTGGATCCCGGTCTTTTCGTCGATCGACAACACCACCGCGTTCGCCGGCGGTGCCAGATACAGGCCACACACATCAGCAGCACGTTCCCAGAACTCGGGACTGTCACGCCGTGTCAGCCAGCCCTGCACCCGATGCGGCTTGACATCGTCAGCGGCGAGGATCCGCCCGATCTGCGACGCCGAGATCGGGATCGCCGCCGCCGCCATCTCGACAGCAAGTTCCGAATGCGACCACTGCGCATCAACGTGGGGATGTTCCTCGGTGACCTTGGCCATCAACACCAACCGGTCCGTCGGCCCGTAGACCAGCGGCCGCCCAGACCGCGGTGCATCATCCAACCCGTCAAGCCCACGATCACGGAACTGGATCCGCCACTTGCACACCGACTGCTCCGACAGCCCGACCACCCGCGCGATCTGCTTGCCCGGCACACCATCAGCCGCATGCAACACCACCTCGGCACGCACACGATCCCGATGCGAAGTCGTCTGCGCCCGCACCCGACGCTGCAGCTCAGCGCGTTCCTCCAACGTCAACACCAACGGTTCCACAATCCACATCTTGACCCTCCCAAGTCCTCGATGCCGACAACCCAACCATATTCAAGGAACTAATGCGTGGATGCACTAGTGGCTCGGACACCGCGAGTCTCACCGATCAGCGTCCCAAGGTCAACCGGCTTGTTCGGACCGAACGCTCTCGTCGATGAAACCGTGCGTCACCGTCACTTGGTGACCAGCAGTCCGGCTGCGGCCGCAGCGGCTTCGGCTTGCTGGCCGGGCATGACGTGACCGTAGGTGTCGAGAGTGAAGCTGACCGAGGCGTGGCCGAGGCGCTCGCTGACGACCTTCACGTTGATGCCGGCGGCGAGCAGGTGCGAGGCATGGGTGTGGCGCAAGTCGTGCAGACGGATGACGGGTACGCCTGCTTTGTCGACGAGTCGGTGGAACGCCTGGCCGACCGAGTCGGGTCGCATCGGGTCACCGATGTCATTCGTGAACACGCGATCATCGAACGCGCCAGTGAGGTCGACGCGAGCGAGCGCTTCGCTCTGCGCCTGCCGATGTGCTTCCAGGAGCGCGGCCGTGTCGGCATCGATGTCGATCGTTCGGCGGCTCCGGCGGGTCTTCGGCGCGGCGACGACCTCGTCGCCATCCACGACGGTGACGGCCTGGCGGATGCTTACGTGGCCGAGCCGGAGGTCGATGTCGCTCCATCGCAACCCGACCGCCTCGCCTCGACGCATGCCGGTGAGCGCCAGCAAACGGAACAGCGCCTCGTTGCGATTGCCGACGATCGACCGCAGGAACTGAGACAGCTGCTCGGGCGTCCACACGGTCATCTCCGGGCCTTTCGACCGGGCGGTGGTGAGCGACGGCGCATTC
>JANOEM010000362.1:0-10497 GCA_031413195.1 Actinomycetes bacterium | reverse complement strand
TTGGTGCAAACCACCCACGAACTCCGGCCTCCGTCGATCCCGAGATCAGTGGCCGAACCATCACGGGGCACCCGGAGTCGTGCTTGTTGGCGATCCATCGAGCGGCAGACGGGACAGGGAATCGATTCGACCGGGGTGTAGATTTCTTGTGTGGCAGTCATGCTTGCCCTTTGACTTCTGTGAGAGTTTGGAGTTGGTCAGCTGGTCGTTCGTCATGGCTCAGGCCGTAGTCGAAGAGTGCGAATTCGAGTTGCAGAAGAAGTCTCGCGCTCCGGCGGGGCGTGAGGCCTTTGTGTACGCACAAGGTGTTCTCGACGAATCCTGTGCCAGGGGTTCCGGTGATTTCGACGATTCGTCGCGATCCGTAGAATTCCTCGATCTCACGATCTTCGAATCGGCGAAGGAGCACTCGGTCTGTTGGGCGGACGAACGGCGGCTGGAGGTGAGATCCTCGGACGATGACGTGGCTCCCGTCGCCGAGGTCGACGTCGGTGAGGTAGAAGAAGAACTTGACGAACTTGAAGTCGTCCACATCACGGTGGAAGAAGTGGGCGTGGTTCATTCGGTCCTCCCTCGAGGCTTCAACCGGGAATGTCCACCAGAGACTGGTTCCGACGAGCATCGGAACCGAACCGAGATGCCTGGTTGCGATGAGTTGGACGAGCGGATCTCGAATGATGAGGTCGATCGCAGGGCAGTCTCGCCGAGCGTTGAAGTACTGGGCGAGGAGTATCGGCTTTCCCAGAGCCGATTCTGCTCTCGGGCGGTCGTCGGCCAAGAAGCCCAATGCCGGATCTCGATCGGCGTAGCACTGGTTGGCCGATGCGTACTCCAGCAACTGCTGGACCACGTCGCCGGGCAGGTCGAGCCCGTCCGCATAACCATCTCGACGCAGTCGATCATTGAACCCATCGACATCGTCGATCTTGAACAAGGACTGCTCAAGCCGCTCGACTTGTTTCGCCTCGTGAGCACGTGTTGCTCGTTCGGATCGTCGGGCCACCGCTGCGGCGACCGATCGCCGCAGTAGACCAGATCGCGCAACGGTACGAACGACTCTGTACCGGTTGGGCCGCTGCTCGGGTGTCACCCCGGGAGTGTTCGTGCTCATTGGCGTGCCCGGGTTGAGGTGGTCTTGGCGAAGGGGTACATGTCCGGGATCACATCACGCCAAGCGTTGGAAGCCCGATTGGGCTTTGCCGTGGTCGAGCCTGAGCTCAAGGTCGTCATCGTTCTCGCACGTGGCGATGAGATCGAACACACCTCTGAGGTTGCTGCAATAGTCGTCGAGCACCGCGGGCTCGTGCGCCGTCGAGGCATAGAGCGACGTCCCAGCGAGAAACCCTCGCTTGAGCATCTCCTGCGTGACCAAGGTCTTCACGGCCAGAGGATCGAAGCCGTGCACCGTGAAGTTGGCGAGCGCGGGGAGCCCCCCAGTGGTCAACTCGATCCCGGCATCACGTCCGAGCTCCTCCCATCGGCGCATGACGTCGCGGCCGATCATGTCGATCTGTGCCGGTGCCTGCTGCTCGGCCATTACATCCAGGGTGGCGAGAGCGGCAGCGGGACCGATACGTTCGGTCCAGAACGTGCTGGAGATGAAGGTTGACTGAGCAGCTTGCATCACGGACTCGCGGCCGATCACGGCGGTAATGGCATAGCCATTCCCAAGAGTCTTGCCGAAGGTGGCGATATCGGGCTCGACGCCATAGCCGAGGTGCAGGCCGCCGAAGGATCGGCGAAATCCCGACGTGCATTCGTCGAAGATCAGGACGCACCCGTGATCGTCAGCGAGTCGCCGAACAGCTTCGAGGAACCCTGGTGCCGGTTCCTGACCCCGTTGAACCTCCATGAAGATCGTTCCGACATCTCCGGCAGCCAGCACCTGCTCGAGGCCTTCGAGATCGTTGTACAGGAACGGTCGAGCCGTACCGGCAAGTCCTCGAGGAACGCCGGCGGGCTCCAAGCCTGGCAGGAGATGGCCATCGAGTGCAGAATCGGCCCCGAGGTTTGCTGCGAGATACCAGTCGTGCCAACCGTGATAGCCGCAGAACGCCACTGCCGACTTGCCGGTCGCGGCGCGCCCGATGCGGACCGCGATCGAACACGCCTCACCCCCTGAGCGGGCGAGACGTACCATGTCGGACCACGGATGCATTTCGACCAGTCGTTCGGCGAGGTACACCTCCTCCGGGCAGTTGAGCGTTGAGAGATTGCCACAGTCGATGACCCGTCGCACCTCGTCGTCAACGACGGGATGTCCGTATCCAAGGATGTTGGTGCCGACTCCCATGAGCCCGACGTCGATGTACTCGTTGTCGTCGAGATCCCACACCCGACAGCCCTTTGCCCGGGAAAAGTACGCAGGCCAACCCTCGGGGAGGTGCATCTCGGAACGTTTGGAGAGCAGCATGTTGCCGCCCGGGATGACGTGTTTGGCCCGCTTCCACAGCGCTTGGCCTGATTCGCTCATGTCGACATCCCTGTTACCACCGCTCGGCAATGAATGACCCGAAGATACCGGAGCTGGCGCGTCAATCGCTGACCATTCGGGAGCCGAGAAACGCCCGGAGCGAAGTGCGTTCGGGCTGGTCGAGGCCGAGGGCATACGTGGATGCTGCTGTCGCCAACCCCCCAAGAACCGCAGCTGCGATGAGGATCCAAACGGGGCTCTGGAGCACGGCGACGATGCCGACGATGACGATGGCGAGGACCACACCCGGAGCAAAGCCGGGCAGGACTGATCTCCGGATGAAATCACCGAGGTGTGCCGATGTGAGTCGGACGGACGGGAGAACGATCAATGGAGTGAGTGCGGCAGAGCTGATCAGGGTTGCCGTGAACACGCCTTCGGGACCCCATTCCTGGGCAAGCCAGATGCTGAGCGCGAGATTGATGCCGACCGAAACGGACGCGGCGAGCAGCACCAAGCGCGCCTGTCCGATTCCGATGAGAAGGTTCGAGCCGACGGCAGCGATGGCCATGACCATGATCGCGAGGCAACCGAGCCGCGCCAACGCAGCGGAGCTCTCGGGAGCGTCCGAGCCGATCCAGACCTCGATGATCTGGGGGCTCAGCATCACTACGAAGACGCCAGCGGGAATCGTTGCAAGAAGTGAGTACCGGGTTCCGCGGATGAAGACACGCCGGAGTCCTTCCTGGTCTCCGCCGGCATGAAGGAACGATGCGGACGGTGTCACCGGATTACTGGTCGCAGAAAGGATGGCATCGATGCCGTTCTGGAGACTGGCCGCCACCTCCACACCGCCGACTGCGGTCGGTCCGATGATCACACCCACGATGATCCGATCCATGGTGCGATGAATGACTCCCAGCGGTCGAAGCAGCCCGATCGCGATGCCTGCTCGGATCAGCTCGACGACGATGCTGAACGATGGTGAACGGAGCGACCACCTCACCATTCGCTGCGCGACGATCGCGCTGATCAACGCACCGACACAACTGGCGACGAGCGCGGCACCCACCGTCGCTTGAAGAGTTCCGATCGTTGCCGCGGCGGCCCCGGCGAAGACGGCGACCAGTGTTCGACGGACCGCATCGAGGAGCCGTGCGAGGTCGACACGCTGCACACCGTCGAGGATCGAGACGAATGATCGGGACGTGAGATCCACTCCGACCTGAAGAGCCGCGAGTGCGATGGCCAGCATGACGTCGTTCTGCGGATCGCTCGGCACGAACGAAGACACTTCCAAGACGAGCGCTCCGCCTGCGGCATAGATTGCTGCCGACGCCATTCCGATCGCGGCGAAGTACCAGATCGTGGTGCTGATGAGCAGTTTCCGTCGATGTTGGTCGCTGTTCGCCTGCGCAGCGGCCAAGGCGTTCGAGCTGGCGACACCGACTCCGAAGTCGGCGAGTGAGAACCACCCTGTGAGCGCCGAGAACGCCAGAAGCAACGCCCAGATGCCGAAGGCCTCGGGGCCGAGCCCGGCGATGAGCACCGGCACCACTGCGAGCGACACGAGGATCGCCCAGAGGTTCGTCGCAATCGAGGCGCCCGTGTTGACGATCAGTCGTCGCTTGACAAACGCGCGATCCTGCCCCTCTCGAGCTTCATCGGTGGTCGGCGTCTGGGACACTCCGGCTAGGTTACGGTCAGCGCCAGATGGCTGGTTGCCATGCAACCGATACGTCCCGGGAGAATCCCAAGCGCCATGCGCGATATGAAGAGTGTTCGTGAACGGGCGTTGAAAGCGGTGCATCTCGGGCTTCGCCGAGCGGGCGTCGCGCCCGAGATGCGCGCTGCGGAACGGTTGGCGTCGACGATGCCGCCACGTCACATCACCGAAGAGTCACTCGACGTGCTCATCCTGTCGATGCGCGACTGGTCGATCCACGTTCAGATCGAGGCGGTGCTCGGCCACGCGCTGGAACTCCGAGGTGCGCGGGTCCACTACCTCACCTGCGGTGGGGGCAGAGAGATCTGTGACCGGGTGAACACATGGGAAGGTCCGCCCGTTCCCTGCAGCTCGTGTTCGCGGTACGTCCACAATGCCCTGCAGGCACATGGGCGGTCTCCGGTCGCCCTCAGTGACCTGGCCGACGCGGAGCCGTGGCCGGAGTTGGACGAGATGTCGCTCGAGCAGCTCCGCCGGGTCGAACACGATGGCCTGGAGCTCGGTCGAATCGTCGAAGTTCCCGTGAAATGGTTTCTGCTCGCGGACTCGCTCGACAACGACCCGATCGGTCCGCAGACATATCGGGCGTTCCTGCGCGTCGCTCGCTCGATCGTGCGACAAGTGGATCGCGCGTTGGACAAGATCAATCCCGATCGCGTCTTGATGCTGAATGGACTGTTCCTCTTCGAGGCGATCGCCTCTGAGTTGTGCCGACGACGCGGTGTACCGGTGGCCACCTACGAGCGCGGCTTCATCATCGACACGTTCCTCTTCGACGGAGCTCGCCCGGCCGGCCTTTCCGACCTCTCGACGGTCTGGCCCACCTGGCGCGCCGGGGAGCTGACCCCGGCTGAGGAGGAGACGCTGGACCGCTACCTCGACGATCGTCGTCACGGCCGACGGACCGCAGACGAGTACTGGCGCAATGTGTCCTTCGATGGGATCGAACGGACACGAACCGGCTCGCGGGCGGTGCTGTTCACGAACCTGGTCTGGGACTCGGCGGTGGTCGGCCAGGACATAGCGTTCTCGTCCATCGTCGACTGGCTGTCGGCCACGGTGGGAGTCTTCGAGGCGCGACCGGACGACGAGTTGATCATTCGGATCCATCCCGCCGAGGAGAAGCTGTCGGGGCGCGAGAGCAGAGAGCGCATGTTGGATGCGCTTCGGGCCGTCCGACCCACATTGCCGTCGAACGTCCGCGTCATCGAATCGAGCGATCCGATGAGTTCCTACGTGCTCATGGAGCAGTCAGACGTGGGCCTCGTGTACAGCTCGACCGCCGGACTCGAGATGGCGCTCTCCGGTCAGCCAGTCGTCGTTGCCGCACAGACGCACTATCGCGGCAAGGGATTCACGATCGATCCGGAGTCGCAGGATGATTTCGTCCGAGTTGTGAACGACGTTCTGGACGATTCACGCTCGTTCGCTCCCGACAGGGATCTCGCGCGGCGCTACACCTACCTCTTCTTCTTCCGGGCGCCGTACCAGAATCTCGGTGTGCACGAGCACGTTCGGGGACTCGCCAAACTGACGGTCACGGATGCCGCTGAACTCATGCCGGGCGTGTCCGCCGATCTCGATCGCTTCTGCGAAGCCTTTCTGGGAGATTTCGAATTCGGCACGTCCACGTGATGAAAGCGCGTGACCAGCGGACAGGTCTGGTGCTGCAACCCGACTGCGCGCCGGGATCAGGAAGCGGTCATTTGCGTCGTAGTCTCGTCCTCGGCGATGTTTGGCAACGCGCCGGAAGTGGACGCAGTGCGCTCGATCTGGTTGGCGAGGTTGATCCGGCTCTGATGCCGGTGCTGGCGGCCAGTCACATCCCCGTCGATCGTGACGTCGCCCCTGGATGGACTGTGTTGGACTCGTATCGAGCCTCGTGTCCGCCAGTCGAGGACCTCGTGATCGTGGACGACTTCCGACAGCGCGCCGAACACGGGTCGGCCTTCGTTCTGGATCAGAACTTCGGAACGGAGCGCTCGCTCTACCCCGAAGCAGATCGTGCTTTGCTGGGACCGTCCTATGCGCTCCTGCGGCCGGAGTTCGCGCTTGCGCGCAGTTTGCGGCAGCCTCGCGGCGAGGATGTCGACAACGTCGTGATCTCGCTCGGTGGCGTCCCATCCCCGGAGTTGCTCGACAGGGTTGTCGCCGTCGTTCGGGACCGGCTTCCGTCGGCCACGCTTCATGTACTCGACGGCAGCCAGACCGATCTGGGGGCTCTCTTCGTCAACGCCAGCCTCGCGGTCGCTGCGAGCGGGAGCACGGTGTGGGAACTCCTCTGCTGTGGCGTGCCGACAACCCTGCTGTCGGTGGCGGAGAACCAGGACCGTGTCCGGACCCATCTGGTGGACGCCGGTTACTGCTGGCGAGCCGAGGTCGATTCTCTCGGCGCGACGATCGACGCGGTGGTCGGCGATCCAGAGTCTCGTGTCGAACGGTCCGAGCTCGGTGCTGAGTTGGTCGATGGACTCGGCGCCGATCGAGTCGTCGCTCAACTGCGCTCGGTGGACATCGGAATCCGAGCGGCATCGATGGAAGATGCGGATCGATTGCTGTCGTGGGCCAATGATCCGATCACTCGATCGAACTCGTTCAATCCAGATCCAATCGACCCCGTAGGTCATGTCTCTTGGCTCGGACGCGTCCTCGATGACGTGAACTCGTTGCTCCTCATCGGTGAGTATGCGGGCGAGCACATTGGGCAGATCCGGTTCGACAGGGTGGAAGGCCAGGTTGTCGTGAGCGTCGGCCTCGCGGTTCGAGCTCGGGGGCAATCCCTGGGCTCCCCGCTCATCCTGGCGGGCGTTCGTGCGGCGCAGAGACGCTGGCCTTCCGTCCCCATACTCGCCCGGATCAAGGTCGACAACACGGCGTCCATCCGAGCATTTCGTGTGGGAGGCTTCTCGGATGCTCGGCGAGACGAAGGTGACGGGGTCATCGAATTGAGGTACACATGAACGTCGACACAGTGACGATCGAGGGCAGGATCATCGGTGATGGTCGGGTTTTCGTGATTGCCGAACTGTCGGCAAATCATGGGGGGTCGATCGCCAAGGCAAAGGAGACGATTCACGCGGCGGCTGATGCCGGCGCCGACGCCGTCAAGCTACAGACGTATCGCCCGGAGTCGATCACGCTCGAGTCCGACCAGCCCATCTTCCGGGTCGGAGACGGCAACTTGTGGTCAGGCCGCACCCTGTTCGACCTCTACCGCGAGGCCATGACGCCGTGGGAGTGGCACGCCGAGCTGTTCGCCGAGGCACGGAGTCGAGGCCTGAGCATCTTCTCCTCTCCGTTCGACTTCGCAGCGGTCGACTTCCTGGAAGAGTTGGACGCACCCGCGTTCAAGATCGCATCATTCGAGATCCTCGACCACGGTCTCATCGCGAAGGCGGCATCGACCGGTAAACCGTTGATCATCTCGACCGGGATGGCAACGGCCGACGAGATCGACGACGCTGTGGTCGTTGCGCGAACGCATGGAGCAGGCGGTCTCGTGCTCCTGCATTGCAACAGCACCTACCCGGCCGAACCCGGTCAGATGGATCTCGCCACGATCGCCGACATGCGCGCGAGGTGGTCGTGTCCTGTCGGCTTGTCGGATCACACGCTCAGTCACTCCAGCTCGATCGCCGCGGTTGCTCTCGGTGCCGCCGTGCTGGAGAAGCACATCACGATGCGTCGATCGGACGGCGGGCCCGATGGTGCGTTTTCGTTGGAGCCCCAAGAGTTCGCCGCACTCGTCGACTCGGTGCGTGAGACCGAGCAGGCCATCGGCCGCGTTCGGTACGGACCATCGCCGTCAGAGGTCGGGTCGTTGGCGTTTCGCCGTTCGTTGTTCGTCGTCGCCGACATCGAGGCGGGAGAATCCTTCTCACCCGACAATGTTCGATCGATTCGCCCCGCCGGTGGTCTCCATCCGAAATTCATCGAGCAGGTTCACGGGCGGCGCGCGGCGGTCGATATTGGTCGTGGCACTCCGCTCGAGTGGGCGATGGTCGCAGGCGGCGACGCCGAATAGGACGAGAACGGTCAGTCGGGCTCTTCGAGCTGATCGATCGACCGTTCCTTGATCGCAAGGGACAAGGCAATTCGTTCGCTCGCGTCGGAGGTCCAGCCGGGGCCCTCATGTGATCCCGTGACCTTGCTCGCGGCGGTGTAGTTGGGGAACGCCGTGAAGATGGCCATGTGGTCCATCTTGAACGACGACACGCCATCTCGGTGCCGGTATCTCCTGCGCCGCGGCGTCGGAGGGTCGAAATCGATGATCGCCAGGCACCCACCCGGCTCGAGGACCCGGTCGACCTCGGCGACGATTCTCGGGAGATCTTCCCTATCGCACAGATAGAGGCAGAACCCCAGCAGGACGAGGTCGAATCGCCGCTCGAACGGCAGCCGATCGGCCGTCCCGACCCGCAGGTCGAGTTCCGGATGCCGATCGAGGCCCGTTGCGATCGCCGCGCCGGAGGGGTCGACTCCGGCTGCGTTGCACCCCGTCTGCTCACGAAGCCACGTCAGGTTGCGTCCATCCGAGCAGCCGACCTCGAGGATGGTGCTCGAGTCGTCGATGAAGTCGACGAGTGGGGCGACCGTCCACATCGGTGGCGCTCCCTGCGCCGGCGGGCTGTTGCGTTGGAACCAGGCGTCACCCTCGCCCTGGAGGAATGCGTCGCGTTGGCTCATTGGTGCTCCTCGACGAGGTTCGAGATCTGGAGGTCGGCTTGCAGGGCTTGTGCGACGGCGCTGCGGGCCGCTGACTTGACGCGCGGATCGCAGTCGATCACGAGTAATCCATCTTCGGCACGGACAGTCACCGAAGCGTGCCCGACGATGTCGGCTCCCGAGATGATGTGCCAATGCCTCGATGCCATGTCGGTCACGGAGTCGAGATCAGGGACGATGTCGACGTCGGCGAAGGACGCGGATGTGCCGACTGCAGCGAGGATGTCCGACCACGAAGCTTCGACCGGGTTTGGTACGAGCGTCGCGATCTCGCGGAGTCGGGCGAGATCATCGACGGTGTCGAGCGTCCACCGCTCCCGGCCGAGCCGTGGTCGACCGCTGATCAGCTGGCGGATCGCAAATCGGTGTGGCTGTCGATAGACGAACGGTGTGACATGCTCTCGTTCGTCGGTTTGCTGAGCCTCCCGAGCGGCAACGTCGAGGACAGACGCCCGCAGCACCTCCACGTCGAGCCCATCGGGGTAGGTCCGCACCAGCGTGTTGGAGGTGTAGTCGGCGCCTTCACGTCGATGGAGCCGCACCGCCTCGTCGACGATGGTGGGATCGATGAACGGGCAGTCTGCCGTGATCCTCACGACGTCATCGGAGGGGAAGCGGTCCATGACCGCCGTGAAGCGCCCGAGCACGTCTGACTCCGAACCGCGGACGCAGGAGACGTCGAGATCGGCGCACGCCAGTTCGATGGTGTCGTCCTGATCCGTGTCGCTGGTTGCCACGACGACGGCATCGAGCTCGGCTCGACGAAGCCGGTTCACCAGAAGATCGAGCACGCTTCGGCCGCCAATGTCCATCAGCACCTTGCCGGGAAGGCGCGACGATCCCATCCGGGCCTGCACGATGGCGACGGACGTCATGACTGCTCCTCGATCGACTCCACCAATTGCGCTGCGTAGTGGCCGTCCGTGCCGTCGGCAGCGGTGTCGTCTCGGTCACCCCGGACGCGGGCCAGGAAGGCTCCAGCGAGACGGACGTAGCTCTCGTCGACGCCGTCCGACACGTTGAAGACGTCGCTCTCGCCTGGTCGTTCCACTGTGACCGAATGGAGCGGCCAGTCGAAGCGGGCAGTGCCCTCGGTGCCGATGATCTCCATACCGCGGCGGTAGGTGCGGCTCAGGTAGTCGAGGTCGATCGAGACGGGGAGTCCACCGGCGGTCACGAGAGTCGTCCGAACGGTGTCTTCGACATCGATCTCGAGGTCACCCATGCGCCCCAGCCACGCACTGGCGACGTTCAGCGGCCGACCGAAGAACCAGGCTGCCAGGTCCAGCTCGTGGCTGGCATCGCGCAGCACGCCTCCGCCGAGTTCACGCTGAGCGGAGTAGGACACGCGATAGTCGATGGTCGGGCGCCAATCCGGGAGGTAGCTACCGAACCAGAGACGCGCTGCCACCGGTCGACCGATGTCGCCGCGGAGGAGGCGGTGTCGCAGTTCGCGGTACCCCGTGTGGAACCGAAGGTTGTACCCGACGAGGATCCGGTCGGCATTGTCGAGGATCTCAGTGTCGAGTTCGCTTGTCGATGTGACCATCGGCTTCTCCACGAGAACCACAGTCGGCGCCGACAATGCCCAACGGAGCTGCTCCCGATGCATCGAGTTCGGTGTCGCGATGAC
>JANOEM010000361.1:0-31243 GCA_031413195.1 Actinomycetes bacterium | reverse complement strand
TCGCCGACGAATCCGTTGAGGCCAGGCACTCCGATCGACGACAGCATCACCAGGGTGAAGACCGCCGCGAATATCGGAGCCACCTTCTGCAGCCCCTTGAGCGCGGAGATCTCGCGGGTGTGGCGACGTTCGTAGATCATCCCGACAAGGAGGAACAATGCTCCCGTGGACACTCCATGGTTGATCATCTGCAAGACGCCGCCGGTGATCGATTGGCGGGTGAGCGCAAAGATCCCGAGCACGATGAAGCCGAGGTGGGCGATGGAGGAATAGGCAACCAACCGTTTGAGGTCCTTCTGCATCGTCGCCACGATCGCGCCATAGATGATCCCGATCACCGCCAAAGTCAGAAAGATTGCTCGTGACGTGTACGCAGCGGAAGGA
Organism: Actinomycetes bacterium; assembly: GCA_031413195.1. Lineage (GTDB taxonomy): Bacteria > Actinomycetota > Acidimicrobiia > Acidimicrobiales > Ilumatobacteraceae > WLMZ01. The sequence continues at coordinate 30,859 of JANOEM010000361.1, read as the reverse complement.
AACAGGTACACGCCGAACCGGAGCAGCCCGTAGGTGCCGAGCTTCAGCATCACCCCAGCGAGAACCACCGAGCCGGCCGTCGGCGACTGGGTGTGCGCGTCGGGGAGCCATGTGTGCAGCGGAAACAGCGGCACTTTGACCGCGAACGCGATCGCGAACGAGAAGAACAACCATCTACCCGTCGATGCCGAGAAGTCTGCCTTGGTTGCGATCTCGACCAGGTCGAAGGTGATCCGACCGACATCGTCTTTGGCCAGGAACACGGTCGCGATGATGCCGACGAGCATGAAGGCCGAACCGAACATCGTGTACAGGAAGAACTTCGTCGCAGCGTAGACCCGCTTGTCGTAGCCCCATCCGCCGATCAGGAAGTACATCGGAACGAGCACGATCTCGAAAAAGATGAAGAACAAGAACAGGTCGAGGCTGAGGAAGCTGCCCATCACGCCGGCCTCGAGCAGGAGCAACCACGCAAGGTAGGGCTTCTCGTCGTGATGTGGATCGGCCCCGATGATCGCAAGCGGGAAAAGCACCGCTGTGAGGACGACCAGGAACAACGAGATGCCGTCGACGCCGACGTGCCAACTGATCCCCCATTCCTTGATCCACTCGTGTTTGCTGGTGAACTGGTAACCCTGTGTACCGGTCTTGAACGACGCCAACATCCACACGCTGAGCGCAGCGGTGAAGACGCTGGTGAGGATTGCGATCAGCTTGACGAGTTCGGGGCGACGCTTGCTCGCCAATGCGACTGCCAAGGCGCCGATCGCAGGAACGAGGACGAGGTAGGTGAGGATGGGGAAGGTGGTGATCATCGGATCACCCCCCGTGCGAGGAACCAGGCGAGGAGCAGGACGGCTCCGATTCCGATGAGGGCCGCGTAGGTGCGGACGAATCCGGATTGCGCCTTGCGGATGACACCGGCAATGCCCTGCACGGTCTTGCCCGTGCCGTTGACTGCGCCGTCGACGATCTGGGCATCCACCCATGCGATACCTTCGAACGATTCACGTCCGGGGCCGCCCATGAAGTCGGAAACGGCCTGGTCGTAGTAGTAGCCATTGGCCAACAGCTTTGGTTCGACAGCCTTGAGCTTGTGCTTGGAGTACACCATCAAAGCGAATCCGATGCCGACCAATGCGCCCACCGTCGCAATCGCGGCCAGGAGCCACTTGATGTCCTCGGTGGAGGTTGACAACTGACGCTCGCCGACCTCGACGACCGGTTCGAGCCAGGCACTCAGCTTCTCTGTTGTGTGGTTGAACGGGAGATTCAACACACCACCCGCGAAGGCCAAGCCGGCCAGGACCACGAGTGGGATCAGCATCACCGACGGGCTTTCCTGCGGACGGAAGTCGCCATGCGCGCCGTGTTCGGAAGCGTGGTCTTCCCAGCGCGCCTTGCCGTAGAAGACCATGATCACCTGACGAGTCATGTAGTACGCGGTCAGCAGCGCAGTGAACAAGCCAACGGCCCACAGGATCGGGCTCTTGTCGAACGCGTAGAGCAGGACTTCGTCCTTGCTCCAAAACCCTGAGAACGGGGGAACCCCGGCGATGGCCAACCAACCAACGATGAAGGTGAAGGCCGTGACCGGCATCAACTTGCGCAGCGCGCCCATGTAACGCATGTCCTGCTGATGATGCATGCCGTGGATCACCGAACCGGACCCGAGGAACAACAGCGCCTTGAAGAAGGCATGGGTGACCATGTGGAAGATGGCCGCTACGTACGCGTGCGAACCGATCGCCAGGAACATGTAGCCGAGTTGGCTGACGGTGGAGTACGCGAGAACCTTCTTGATGTCGTTTTGGGCGACCGCGATCGTGGCCGCGAAGAGAGCGGTCACGACGCCGATGATTGCAATCATCGTGGAAACCCATGGCGCTGCATACTCGAGCAATGCGGAGAACCGGGTGAGCAGGAACACGCCGCTGGTGACCATCGTCGCCGCGTGGATCAGGGCCGAGACGGGTGTCGGGCCTTCCATCGCGTCGGGCAGCCAGAGGTAGAGGGGCAGTTGAGCACTCTTGCCGACGGCGCCGACGAACAGCATCAGCACGATCATCGTCGCCACCAGTTGGGTGAAGAGCTTGCCTTCGGCCGCTTCGTTGATCGTGCTGTAGCTGAGCGACCCCGTGAACTGGAAGGCGAGGAACATCGCGATCATGAATCCGAAGTCACCGACCCGGTTGGTGACGAACGCCTTTTTCCCGGCGGTAGCTGCGGAATCCCTGGTGTGCCAGAAACTGATCAGGAAATACGAACAGGTACCCACACCCTCCCAACCAAGGAAGGTGACGAGCAGGTTCTCGCCCATCACGAGCATGAGCATGCTGAAAACGAACAGGTTCAGGTACAGGAAGAACTTGCTGAAGTTGGGGTCACCGTGCATGTAGCCGATCGCGTAGAGATGGATCAGCGAACCAATTCCGGTGATGAACAGGATCATCGTGACCGAGAGCGGGTCGACCAAGAAGGCAAGGTCGACGCGCAAGTTGCCGACCGGGATCCACGAGAACAGCGTCGTGACCGACGTGCGTTCTTCGTGTGATTTGGACAACAGGTCGATGAACACGCCGACCGCCACCAAGAATGCACCGGCAGTCATCGCTGTCGCGAGGTAGCCAGCCTTGGGTTCGCCGAGGCGTCGACCGAAAACAACCAGGATGAGGAACCCGGCCAGAGGCAGGGCAGGGATGAGCCAAGCAATATCGAGCATGTGTGCGCCCTAGCCCTTCAACTCGGCGAGGTCGTCTGCAGTGGCCTGGGGCCGTTTGCGAAGAATTGACACGATGATGCCGAGACCGACGACCACTTCGGCAGCGGCGACGACCATCACGAAGAACACGATCGTTTGACCGCCGATGTCGCCGATCGATCTCGCCAGCGCGACGAAACTGAGGTTGACCGCATTGAGCATCAGTTCGACGCACATGAACATCACCAATGGGTTGCGCCGGACCAGGACCCCGACGACCCCGATACTGAACAGTACGGCGGCGAGCAGCAGGTACCAGGTCGTTGTCGGCGTGGCGAGAGCGGCTGTCACTTGGCCCTCACGGCAGTGTCATTGTCTTCAGTGTCGGGGTCGGAGTTGTCGGTAGCGCCCGAGCGCCCGGGCTTGCGAGCCAGTAACACGGTTCCGACGACGGCAATCACGAGCAGCACCGAGGTCAGTTCGAACGCAAAGACACGGTTGCTGAACAAGTCGTTGGCAAGTTGCTTGATGTTCGAATCGTTCCCGCCGCCGTCGACGCCGGCAATCGCCAGCCCGTCGCCGCGAGCCTTCACGGATTCGTTGGCCTGCAGGATTGCTCCACCAATGAGGCCGATCAGCCCGACGCCGACGATGACCGCCAGCGGGCGCTGGACCTTGATCGGATCGACTCGCAACGACTCAGCTCGATCAACACCGAGCAACATGATCACGAACAAGAACAACACGACGATCGCCCCGGCGTAGACGATGACCTGAACGGCGGCCAGGAAGTGCGCCTCGAGCGCGACGAACAGCACGGCGACCCCAAACAGGGTCAACACCAGGCTGAGCGCGGCGTGCACGGGATGCGGCCGCACGATCACACCGATCGCTCCGGTCAGGATCATTGCAGACGCGCAGATGAAGACGAACAACTCCATGGTTACTCGTCCCTCGTTGCCTGGTCCGGCTCCGGCGCGCGCATGCCGTAGCCGAGTTCGCTGCTCCACCCGGGGATTCCCTCGAAGTCGACGTCGCCGCTCGGAGCGGTCGCGCGCATCCAGCCACTGGTGAGGAGATCCTCGCCCGGTCGCCAGTCCTCCCACGGCAGGTGGCGGGGCTTGCCGTCTTCGTCGACGAGCAGTTCGTTCTTGGTGTAGATCGCGTCGTAGCGGTTGGTAAAGCTGAACTCGAACAGCTTCGATTCGGTGATCGCCTCGGTCGGGCAGGCTTCGACGCAAAGGTCACAGTGAATGCACCGGAGATAATTGATCTCGTACACGAATCCGAACCGCTCGCCAGGCGAGGTGGGGTTCTCAGGTTCGTTGTCGGCCCCGCGCACGTAAATGCACTTCGCTGGGCACACGCCCGCGCACAGTTCGCATCCAATGCACTTCTCCATGCCGTCTTCGTACTTGTTCAGTACATGGCGACCGTGCAAGCGCTCTGGCTTGGGGGCCTTCTCGTCCTGCTTCTCACCCTTGGACTCGCTCTTGTTGTTGACGCGGCCGCCCGAATAGTTCTTGGTGATGCGCTTGCCACCGAACAAGCGGTGCTGCCTGATCGTGACTACAAATCCGTCGAGGTAACCCATCAGAACATCGCCCCCTCTCGCTGTCGGTTCTTCGCACTGACCCTGGTCGCCGTCATCAACAGCCCACCGCACAAGAACAGCACTGCAATCGACACACCGCTGACCAACCAGGTGTTCCAATCGTTGTCGTCGGCCACTCGTTGGGCGGCGAGGAGAATGAACCAACCGAGCGCCGACGGGATCAGGATCTTCCAGCCGAGGTTCATCAGTTGGTCGTATCGCAACCGGGGCAGCGTGCCCCGCAACCAGACGTAGACGTACAGGAAGACCAGGATCTTGAGCAGGAACCAGATCGTGCCGGTCCACGCGCCGAGAGGCATCCACCCACCGTAGGTGTTCCCTCCGATCGTGAACACAATTGGTTGCGGACCGCCGAAGAACAGCGTGACGATCACTGCACTCATCGTGACCGTGTTCATGAACTCGGCGAGGAAAAACAGAGCGAACCGCAGCGACGAGTACTCGGTGTTGAAGCCGCCGACGAGCTCTTGCTCGGCTTCGACGAGATCGAACGGGGGCCGGTTCAGCTCGGCGGTACCGGCGATCATGAAGATCACGAACGGCACGACGCCGGTCGCGATCAGGCTCCACTTGGTGATGCTGCTCTGCGATGCGACGATGCCGTTCGTGCTCAGCGTTCCGGTGACCAAGATGACGGCGCCGAGGCTGAGCCCGAGCGCTGCTTCATAGGACACCATCTGAGCCGACGCGCGCACCGACCCGAGCAACGGATACTTCGAGCCCGACGACCAACCGGCGAGCATGATCCCGTAGACCCCGATGCCACTGAGCGCGAGCAGGAACAACACGCCGATCGGCGGATCTGCCAGTTGGACGAAGGTGTCTCGGCCGAAGATGTTTACCACTCCGCCGTTTCCGTTGGTGAAGTCGCCACCGAGCGGGATGATGCTCCAGACGAGAAATGCGGGAACGAACGACAGGAACGGCGCGAGTCTGAACACGACCCGGTCTGCCCGTTCCGGCAGGAGATCTTCCTTGAAGAACAACTTGATGCCGTCGGCAAGGGTCTGCAGGATGCCGAACGGCCCGGCCTTGTTGGGGCCGACGCGGTTCTGCATGCCCGCCACGATCTTGCGTTCGAACCAGACCATGAACATCGTTGCGACCAGGCCGATCACGAACACGATCACGACCTTGAGCAACACGATCAGGACCGAGGTCAGGTCAATGTCGTCGAGGAGGATGTCGATCGCGAACATCAGAGGCTCTCGATCCGAACGTCGGTGACCGACGCGTCGATGTCGATCAAGTCACCGATACGCGCACCGCCGGGCTGGTTGAACGGCACCCAGGCTGTTCCACGCTGAACCGAATCGTTGGTCGTGAGCGCAAGCACCAGGGTCGCTCTCGAACTGGTTACCTTCACCTCACTGCCGACTGCCGAACCGATTCGGGCGACATCGAGCGGATGGACATGGATCGCCGTGCCGACCCCAAGGTCTGCGAGCGAAGGCGAGTGCTGCGTCCCGACCGCTGCGTCGTACATCGTGCGGCTGACGATCAAACGAAAATCGTAGGCGTTACGGTCGCCGAAACGAACGAGCGGTGCATTGATCGGGTCGATGGTTTGCGATACCGCGATCACCCCGTCGACCGCTGCAGCGAGCGAGTCGTCGTTCACGCCTTCGTAGCCATCAACGTTTTCGTTGATCGCTCGCGTGACGTCTGCGACGGATCCAAACCCGAGATCGGTGCCGAGGCGGGTAGCGATCTCGGCTGCGATCATCCAGTCGGGTCGGGCCGTTCCGTGGACCGTCACCTTCTGGGCGACCCTGGTCACCCGCCCTTCGAGATTGGTCGTGGTACCCGACTTCTCGGCGAACGCTGCAGCGGGCAGCACCACGTGGGCGAGCCTGTTCGAGTCCGTTGCGAACGTGTCGATCGCAATGATCCGGGCCGCACCGGCAAGTGCCCGCCGAGCAAGATCGGCGTCGGGAACATCGCTGAGCGGGTCGGCACCGAGCAGGACCAGGCATTCGACCTTGCCGGCAGCGGCGGCAGCGAGGATGCCGATGCTGTCGAGGCCACCGGCGCCAGGCCGCAACCCGACTTGCAGCGCTCCGACGACGTTGCCACGACGCAACGCAGGGAGCACCTTTGCGTTCGGCAACGCCGCAGTCAACGCAACGAGCGCAGCGACGGTCGGCGCCGAGGATTCGGCCAGGTTCGCGCGACCCGCGATGATGACGACTTCGCCGGTCGCAAGTTGCTCGGCGATGTCGGTCTGCTGCAGCGCTGATGCCACGGCATCGTCTTGCAGCCCGGGTTCGTAGAACACCGTCCGCCACGCGTTGCGGGTGAGACCCGACGCCTTCGGCGTGAACTCGATGATCCGGGTCCGCTTCTTCTCGGCCGCGTCCCGCAGCCGGAGATACAGAACGGGGAGTTCCTCTTTCAGGTCCGGGCCGAGCAGGATGACGGTCGTCGCAGATGCCGCCTGGTCGATCGTCGCGCGTTCGAGACCGAGAACGCCGACCGGGAGACCGTCGGCCATCTGAGCCGAGACGTTCGGCGTGCCGAGCACGTCGTGGGCGAGACGGGCCCACGCGAATGCGTCTTCATTCGTCCCTCGTGCACCACCGAGAACCGCGATGCTCGACGGGCCGCCCGCTGCGAGCGCGTCGTCGAGCAACTGTCGAACGGAGTCGAGGGCAGAGTTCCACGAGGTCGCCAGATGGCCCTGTTCCGTGAGCACCAACGGGGTACCGAGTCGATCTCCACTGTTGACCGCCTCGAAGTTGAACCGGCCCCTGTCGCAGAGCCAACCCCAGTTGACCGGGTCCGAATCGACACCTTGCAGGCGCACGATCTCGTCTCTGGTCGACTGAACGGCGACGCTGCAGCCGACCGAACAGGTGGTGCAGGTGCTTTCGGTTTCTTCCAGGTCCCACGGGCGAGCCTTGAAGCGATACGGCTTCGCCGTCAGTGCGCCGACGGGGCAGATCTGGACGGTGTTGCCGCTGAAGTAGCTCGCAAACGGCTCGTCCGGGAACGTGTTGACCTGGGTCAGGTTGCCGCGATGGGTGAACTGGATCAGCGCGTCACCGGCGACTTCATCGGCGAACCGCGTGCATCGGTCGCAGAGGATGCAACGTTCGCGATCGAGGAACACAAGATCGCTGATCGGGATCGGCTTCTCGTAATGACGCTTTTCCTCGACGTACCGACTCTCACCCGGGCCGTGGCTGAACGATTGGTCCTGCAGCGGGCACTCGCCACCTTTGTCGCAGACGGGGCAATCCAGCGGATGCTGGGCGAGCAGAAGTTCGATGATGCCTTCCTGAGCAGCCTTCGACGTGGGCGAGTCGGTGAACACCGCCATTCCTGGGCTGACTGGGAACATGCACGACGGCATCAGTTGCGGACCGCGACCGGTGTCAACCTCGACCAGGCACATCCGGCACATCCCGACCGAGCTCATCCGCTCGTGGTAGCAGAATCGGGGAATGTACTCGCCGGCATCTTCGGCAGCCTTGATGATCAGGTCGCCCTTGCGCGCCGTGACCTCGCGGCCGTTGATCGTGATGCTGACGGCGTTGGGATCGGACTCTGTGGTCGTCATTGACCGGCTCCGACAGCGGTGACGGGGATGAACGTGCGTTTCACGATCTTGGCTTCGAACTCGTCGCGGAACAGGGTCAATGCGGAATGAATCGGCGCGTACGCAGATGGACCGACGAAACAGATCGTCGTCATCTTGTACGGAAACGGAACGGCAGGAATGTCGAGCGCTGTGCTGGACGCATGGGGGAAGGCGCCCGGACAGATGGTCTCGCCGACTTCGTAGAGTTGGTCGAGGTCGCGGCTGGTGCCGATCCCGGCCACGACACGTTCGAGGATGCGCATCAGCCAGGTTCCGCCCTCGCGGCACGGCGCGCACTTGCCGCATGATTCGTGGGCGTAGAACCGGGTCAGGGTCAGCGCAGCAGCCGGGATGTCGGTGGTGTCATCCATCACCATGATCGCCCCGGAGCCAAGCATCGAACCTGCTGCACCGACGAGTCGACCCTCGAACGGAAGGTCCAACTGGTCGGCGATGAACCATGGAGCGGAGCCACCGCCGGGGACGAACGCCTTCAGTTCGTTCCCGTTGCGAATGCCCTGGCAGAACTCGTCGCCGTAGATGAGATCGCGAAATGTCGTCGTGCCGTTCACGATCTCGAACACACCGGGTCGCTTGACGTGCCCCGACACGGCCACCATCCGCGTGCCAGGCGATGTCGGAGTACCGATCTTGACGTACTCGTCGGCGCCATGACACAGCAGCCACGGCAGGTTGGCCAGCGTCTCGACGTTGTTGACGATGGTCGGCTTGCCGTACAAACCGATCGCCGCAGGGAAGAAGGGCGGCTTCAACCGGGGCATCCCCCGATTGCCCTCGAGGCTCTCGATCAGGGCGGTCTCCTCACCAACGACATACGCGCCTGCACCCCAGTGCAACACCATGTCGACTGAGAAGTCGGTACCGAGGATGTTCTTGCCGATGTACCCGGCGGCATAGGCCTCGTTGAGCGCCGTTGCGACTCGCTCCTGGGCCAATGCCATCTCGCCACGGATGTACAAGAAGCACTGCGAAAGACCCGCTGCGTAACACGCGATCAAGCACCCTTCGATCAGTTGATGCGGGTCGCGCTCCATCAGCAGACGATCTTTGTAAGTGCCCGGCTCGCTCTCGTCACCGTTGACGACGAGATATCGAGGGAAGACCCCCGGTGGGGTCAGTCCCCATTTGGTGCCTGCGGGGAATCCGGCGCCGCCGCGACCGAGAACCGTTGCATTCTTGACCTCTTCGTGGATCGCGGTTGCGGGCCGGGCCAGAGCGGCCTTGAGGCCTTCGTATCCTTCAGTGGCGAGGAATCGTTCGATCGTGTACGAGTCGTCGTAGCGGAACCGCGACGTCACGATCTCGGGACGGTCGCCGGAATAGAACCCCGGGGTGTGCGCGTACGTGGTGGCAGTGCTCACGTCGAGGCTCCTTCGGCGCTCAGTGGTGTGGCCATCCAGATCGGTGCCGTGGTGACATCGTCGGGTGCCTGCGCGCCAACGGCTCGATCGGCCGGAATCCGTTGACGGATCCGGGCGACGGTGCCATGACCGGGAATCTCGTCGTTCAGGCGACCGGCGCGAAGATCGGCGATCAACTCGTCGAAGGTCTCGTTGGTGACATTGAACCGGTAGCGATAGTTGACCTGCAGTGTGGGTGCCTCCGTGCACGCAGCCTGGCATTCGGCGTGCTCGAGCGTGAACATCCCGTCGGCGGTTGTGCTGCCGGCCTTGATGCCGAGAACGTGCTCGGCATGATGCATCAGCTGATCGGCGCCCATCAGTGCGCACGACAACGTGGCGCAGATGTTGACGAGGTACTTGCCGACGGGTTCGAACTTGAACATCTCGTAGAACGTGGCCGTGCCGAACACCTCGGCCGAGGTAGAACCGACGAGCTCACCGATGTGTTGGATCGCATCGTTGGTGACGTAGCCGTCCTGTTGTTGGGCGAGGTGCAGCAACGGAATGGTCGCCGAGCGAGCCTTTGGGTAGCGCCCGATGATCTCCAGCGCGACGCGAACGTTGTCTTCTGTCAGACGACTCACTACCGATCGACCTCTCCAAGGACTGGATCAACACTGGAGATGATGGCAACTGCGTCGGCCACGAGGCAATTGCGCATCATGTGCGGCAAGCACTGCAGGTTGACGAACGACGGTCCGCGCACGTGCATCCGGTACGGCATCGACGATCCGTCGCTGGCGATGTAGCAACCGATCTCGCCCCTCGGACTCTCGATCGAGACATACGTCTCGCCCTCAGGGACCTTGAATCCTTCGGTGAAGATCTTGAAGTGATGGATCAGGGCCTCCATCGACTCGTCGATGCGGGCTCGAGGCGGTGGGGTCACCTTCTTGTTCTGGATCCGGTAGTCCCCGCTCGGCATCTTGTCGAGAATCTGGCGGACGATCTCCATCGACTCGCGGATCTCGTTGAGTCGAATCGCGAACCGGTCGAAGCAGTCGCCGTACGAACCAACGATCACGTCGAAGTCGACTTGGTCGTAGTTGAGGTACGGCATGTCGCGCCGAAGATCCCAGGCCAGGCCGGTGCTGCGCAGGATCGGTCCGGTGGCACCGAGCGCGAGTGCCTCTTGCGCGGTGATCACGCCGACGCCTTGGAGTCGGTCGCGCCAGATCGGTTGACCGGTCATCAAGATGTCGTACTCGGCGAGTCGCGGTGGCAACATATCGAGGATCGCGAGGACGTCGTCGCGCCAGCCGGCAGGCAGATCCGCAGCGAGTCCGCCGGGGCGAATGAAGTTGTGGTTCATCCGCAGCCCAGTGACCTTCTGGAAGAAACGAAGGACCTCCTCGCGCTCGCGCCAGCCATAGAGCATCATGCTGACGGCGCCGAGGTCCATCCCGTTGGTCGCCATGAACAACAGGTGACTACTCATCCGGTTCATCTCGCTGAGCAACATCCGCATCCACACGGCGCGCTCGGGGATGTCGCCGTCGATGCCGAGCAGCTTCTCGGTGGCCATCGAGAACACGAGCTCGTTGTTGAGTGGGCTGACGTAATCCATCCGGGTGACGTTGGTACCACCTTGCATGAACGTCAGTTGTTCGCCCGTCTTCTCCATGCCGGTGTGGAGGTAACCAATGATCGGCTTGCAGCGCAACACGGTCTCGCCCTGCAGTTCGAGCATCAGTCGCAGCACCCCGTGCGTGCTCGGGTGCTGCGGACCCATGTTGATGATCATCGTCTGATCGGCGACATCGCCGGTCTGACCCGGAACCGCGCCGGCATCGACTGCACCGAGCTTGGCTGCGTCAGCCTCGCTGAGGCGCAGGACTGCGCCGACCTCGCGCATCAGTTCCTTCGCAGTGAGCTCGCTTCGCGGCCGGAGCTCTTGCCCGCCCTCGCTGGTCTGGCGAACGAGATCGGCCTTCTCCTCATCGGTGACGAAGATCGACCCGCTCATGCCGAGGCCGCCGGCGAGACAGCATGCGAGACGGGGTGAGCCAACGGGTGGTCGTGGCTGAACTGCACCGGGATCGCGCCGACTTCGTAGTCCTTGCGCAAGGGATGACCTTCCCAGTCCTCGGGCATCAGGATCCGGCTCGGGTCGGGATGGCCGGGGAAGGAGACTCCGAACATGTCGAATGCCTCTCGCTCCATTGCCTCGGTGCCGGGGTGTAGGTCGAACAAAGTGGGGCATGTGCAATCGTCGACAGGTATCTGCACCCGAATTCGCAACCGGCGACGGTGTTCGACATCGAGCAGGTTGACGACGACTTCGAACCGCTGCGCTTCGACATTGTCGGGCAGGGTCCGACCGGGATGGGTGAGGTAGTCAACGCAGCACAGGTCGATGACCTGGACATATCCGTCGTCGAGCAGCTTCTTGATCGTTGCGAGGTACTGGTCGCGGGGCAGGTGGATGACCCCTTGGCCGTTGCTGTCGGTCAGCGGCCAGCCGTGGATCGTGACCGGGCCGGGTTCGATCGGCGCGACCTCAGAGGCTTGAGTGGTCGATTCGGTCATGGTTCACATGCCCGCTGTCGACACAGCGGCGACCGCGGATCGACCGAGCAGCACGGGGACCGGCTCAACCGCGGCGGGGATCTCGGTGATGTGCACGTTTGCGCCGGCGCCTGTTGCAGCACGACGACGCATGATCTGGCCGTCCTCGATCAGTTGGTGCAACGTCTCGATCGCGTGGATGAGGGTCTCGGGGGTCGGGGGGCAGCCCGGCGCGTACACGTCGACCGGCACGATCTGGTCGACGCCTTGGACAATCGCATAGTTGTTGAACATGCCGCCGCTGCTCGCACAGACGCCCATACTGATCACCCACTTGGGCTCCATCATCTGGTCGTAGACCTGGCGCAGCACGGGAGCCATCTTCTGGCTGACCCTGCCGGCAACGATCATGATGTCGGCTTGGCGGGGGCTGGCCCGAAAGACCTCCATCCCGAAACGGCTGATGTCGTAGTGCGATCCGCCGGTGCCCATCATTTCGATCGCGCAACAGGCCAGACCGAACGTGGCACCCCAACTACTGCGGCTGCGGGCCCACTTGACGAGGTCCTCGACCTTTCCGGTGAGCGCGTTGTGCTGCAAGCCACCGAGTCCGTCATCGAGCACGTTCTGGACGATTCCCACGATCAGGCCGCCCGCTCGGTGCCGGTCGACGTGTCATCGATGCGGCCCTCGGTGCCGACTCGGCGAATCGTACTGGTGAGAGTTCGCTCTGCCGATACGGCGCTTTCGAGGCGACGATAGCTCTGCAGCGGACCCCAGTCGAGAGCGCCGCGGGCCACGACGTAGACGAACGCAGCAAAGAAGACGACCGTGAACGCCACCATCTCCCAGAACGCGAAGGCACCGAGTTCGGCCCGCGACAGCGCATACGGATAGATGAAGATGATCTCGATGTCGAACATGACGAACAACATTGCGACGATGTAGAAGCTGACGGGGAAGCGCTCCGGTGGCTCTCGGCTGGGCACGATGCCACATTCGTACGGCGCTTCCTTGGCAGCTGATGGCCGGCGCGGAGCCAGCAACCGAGACGCCACGAAGCTGACTGCCCCGAACAGGATGGCAAGGATCATCAAACAGATGACGGGCAGGTACTGACCCACTCTTTACTCCTTGGCCGGAACTGCGAGGGCGGCCGAACGGTTGAGTCGCACCCGCCGATCTCTGCTGTGGAGCAGGTAACAGCAGGTGAAGAACACGATCGCAGAACCGATCGAGACGTACGCGGCCGGGACGCGCTGGTTGCCCAGATCTCGGATCATGTAGACATAACGATGTGGCTGGGTGGTGTCGATCTCGGCCCGAGCCGGGGCGCGACCGGGTTCATCGCGTTGCTCGACGAGTGATACGACTTCGACCAGGATGTAATGCGGTCGGTGTAAGAAAGCGAAGAAGTCGATCGATTCGCCGATCTTGGGATACCTTTCGCCACCCTTGTCGAACACGTTCACGACTTGGAACTGACCAACTTCGAGCGTGCCGTCTTCCTCGATCTGGACGCTGCCCGAAGCCGCCGACTGGCCAAAGCTCGGATCGGCCTCATCGAGGCGGGTCCAACCGTTGTCGATCAGCAATTGATCGACTGCTTCGGCCTGCTCGGTGTACGAGGCATCCTCGGGAGGGAGTTGGGCATCGGGGGCGAAAAGTCCGGCCTCTTGTACCGCGAGGGGGGTGAGCAGGATCGTCTGCCCGGGGACCGGCTGCCATGAGGGCAGTTCGCCGATCAGGCCAAGACCGAACGACCACCAAACGAGGCCCATCAGCATTATCCAGCCGGCGAGACCGGACAGCGCGACCAGGAATCCGAGCCGGGCGCCAATGTTGGTTCCGAGGATCAGGAAGATCGAGCCGCACAGCACGGTGACCGAAATAATGATGATCAGAATTCCGCGTATTTGCGGCTCCCAGCCGATCGCGAGCAATGACGACATCAGAGCCCCCGCACGAATTCGACGATGAGTTTGATCTGCTCTTGAGAGAGCATGTTGCCGAAGCCGGGCATCCGCCCGCTTCCCTGGCTCTGCAGGCCGTACTTCTTGCCCAGCACCGATCCGGCGGAGATGAAGGCGATCTGATCACTCTCGACTGGGAACTTGATCACCGAGGCACCGCCGGTGAGGCTCGGCCCCATTGCGCCGCCGCCCGTTACTCCTGGGTCTCCGAAGCTCCAACCGGTCGTGTGGCAGCGGGCGCACGAGTAAGCCCCACTGCTGAGATCGAGGTTGTAAAGCGCCTCGCCGAGCGAGCCATACGTACCATTGTCGACGTTGAGCTGAGCCTGTTGGGTGATCTCGTCCTGCAACTCGAGCGGCAGGCTTCCGGACGGGCAGACATTGACGTCTTCTTCCCCGGCCGCACAGCCGACGCGTGGGATCTGGATCGAGGCCATGTAGGCGATCAGGGTGTCGATCTGTTGGGCGTTCATCGGCCCGCCACCGTCGAGCCCCCACGGTGACATCGGCGAGAACGGACGTCCGTAGACGAGGATGAACCGGACCTCTTCCTCACTGAACCGGTAGAGCACGGTGTTCACAGCCGGGGCGAACCAGTTGACAGCGGTCACCAGGTTGGTCTTCGGGTCGGTGTTCGCCCAGATGGCGACACCGCCCTGACCCGTCATCCCACCGTGGCAGCCCGCGCAGTTGAAGCCACCCTCTGACGTCGGCGCGAACAGTTCCCTGCCCCACTCGATCGCCCGCTCCCTGTCGTACTCTTGCGCTCCGGCTTGGCGGCTCGGCTCGAGGACCCAGTACAGCGGCAGGCCGACGACACTGACGAGTAGGAACAGCAGCCCGATGAACTGGACCCGCTCGAGTCGCCTGCCCTCGAGGATTTCATCGTCGTAATACGGCTTGCGGTTGGCGGCGAGTTCGATCTCTGAACCCAGTTCGGGGCCGCTGGACTTGCGATTGGAGAACACGTAGAGGATGAACCCCAGCACGATCACCAACAGAATGATGTAGGCAAAGGTCGTCGTAGTACCTGCGATCATGATCGGTCATTCCCCGCCTGTGACGCAGTGAGGGCCTTCGGCCTCTTGACCTGTGGTGTTGACCCCGATCGAAGCTCCGGGGATGGCCGCGCCGCCGAGCGTATCGATGACGACGTCGCCGCCGGTGCTGACCGACACGATGAAGTGATCCATGCCGCGAGGCGCAGGCCCGGCCTTCTTCTCACCGACGCGGTTGTACTGGCTGCCATGACATGGGCATTCGAACCACTGCGACGAGTTGCAACTCGGCACCCGGCAGCCGAGGTGCGGGCACTTCTGGTACAGCGCGACCAGGCCCGCTTCCATTCCCGGCAGGAGCACGCCCGGGTAGACCAGTTCGGCCTTGGGCAGCGAATCGGGCGGGTAGGCCGTGATCCAGGTGCGGGCTTCGGGAAGGTAGTAGAAGCCGTTGTTGAGCCGAATGTTCAACAAGATGTCGCTGAGCTTGCCGGCGTTGACCTTGCCGCCGAACCCGCCGCCCTTGCCGGTCGGCCACAAGAATCCGACGAACGCCGCAGCGGCAAAGCCACCGAGACCGAGGCCCATCAGGCTGATGTAAGCCCGGTTGAAGAACACCCGTCGGGAGACCCCGACGGCTTCGGGATCGGGTGCTACCCATGGAACGACGGCAAGATCGTCGACCTTGGCCACCGCTGTCGAGCGACTCGCAACCGCTGCTCGCTCGACCTCTTTGCCTGATACGACGACGGGCAGGTCGACATCGGAGTCCCGGTCACGTTTGCGGGTCTCGCGAGACAGCGCACCTGCGCCGCGGACGTCGGTGCGTCGTGCGGCAGTGAGGAACACGACTGCGCCCAAGATGACAACGACTGCGATGACGATTCCGATAGCTGTTGCCTGGTTCATGTCACTCACTCACAATTCGAAGAAGATTCCGTCACGCCAGGGGAGCGTGAAGTTGAAGCCGGGGCCCCGGAAGAACGAGCCGATGATGACGAGCACAGCCCAGAACATGAGGTGCACGGTCATCAACGAGGTCGCGAACTTGCGATCTTCTGGCTTGTTCGAGGGGTTCTTGTCGATGTACGGGGCGAGGATCATCAAGATGATCCCGACTCCGGGAAACGTCACACCAGCAATCATCGGGTGGAACATGGTCAGCAGTTCCTGCAGGCCGAGGAAGTACCACGGGGCCTTCGACGGGTTCGGTGTCTGATTGATGTTCGCGAAACGCAACAGTGGGGCGTTGACGAAGACGCTGAACACGAACGTGAATGCAGTGCAGGCCAGCGCAGCGGTAAACTCGGCCGCAAGCAGGTGTGGCCACGTGTGGACTTTGTCGACGGGAGCAGCCTTGACCTCTTGGATCGATCCGCTCTTGACCACCGTCAGCAGGCGTTGGGTGTGGCCACCCGGGCCGGCACCGACCGGGATCCCGCCGCCGGCAGCGGGTGCCGAGACGACAGCGCCGACCTTTTCGGCAAGGGCGAGTCCGCCGCCCGCGGATGACGACGGTGCATCGGCACCACCTTCGGTCTTGGCTTTCGCGGCCCGACTGCGCTCGAGCAGGTGGGCCGGAATCCGCGAATCTCCTGCCGGTTCGGCTGAGGTGGCAGCGGCCGCCGGAGCCGCAGCGGGAGCCGCTTCGGCCTCGGACTTTTCGCGAGCAGCCTGTGCTCGCTTGAGGAGATGTTCGGGGATCTCAGTCATCGAGTTTCACCACCTTCGGATTGTCATTCGCGGAGATCACAGCGGACCTGAGATTCCGCCATCTTTGCGGACCCGCCAGAAGTGGATGGCCATGAAGATGACGATGATGAATGGGAAGAACAGTACGTGCAGCACGTACCAACGCAGAAGCGTTTCAGGTCCGATCTCAGCACCACCGAGGAGCACGAAACGAACCTGCGAGCCGAGCACCGGGGTGTAGCCCATCATGTTGGTGCCGACCGTCACCGCCCACAGCGCCAACTGGTCCCATGGGAGCAAGTACCCGGTGAAGGACAGCATCAGGGTGAGGACCAGCAAGATGATGCCGATCACCCAGTTGAACTCTCGTGGCGCCTTGTATGCGCCGTGATAGAAGACCCGAGCCATGTGCAAGAACACGCTGAGGACCATCAAGTGCGCGCCCCATCGATGCATGTTGCGAACGAGTAGCCCGAACGCGACCGACGTCTGCAAGGTGTTGATGTCGTTCCAGGCCTGCGTGGCTTCGGGGCGATAGAAAAACATCAAGAAGATGCCGGTCACTGTCAGCAAGATGAAGAGGAAGAAGCTGAGCCCGCCAAGACAGAGCGTGTAGCTGACCTTGACCGCGTGGCGCTTCACCTTCACCGGATGGAGGTGGTAGAGCACGGAGTTCATGATCACGTAGCTGCGGTTGCGCGGGCTGTCGGTGTATCCCTTGCGGAAGATCGAGCCGGGGCGGAAGATGCTGCCCCAGGCCTGGCTGCCTTGGGTCGCGGCGGTTGCCTTGGACACGCGATCCTTGACCGTCGGGCGGGGCTTTTCGTCGATGTTTGTCGCCATGGAATTCTCCTCTACAGACGCATGCCGTAGGCGTAGCCGTGATTGTTCGTGCGGGTGTGGCTGTCGCCAGTGGCGCCTGCCGTGCCGATCTTGCCCAAGATGATGACGCCGGTCGGGCACCGGTCGACACACAGCGCACAGCGCGTGCACACGTCGTCGTCGATGATGAACACGACTTTGTCGCTCGGATCGTTGCCCGGCAATTCCGTACCCGTTGCTTCAGCGATGGCCTCGGGTGCGACCATGTGGATGCACTTCCACGGACAGATGTCGACGCATCCCTCGCACATGATGCATTCGGTCTGGTCGATGTGGATGAACTGCTTGGGCTTGACTGCCTTGCTGAGGTAGTCGGCATCCACCTCGACGAGTTGATACTCGGTCGACCACTCCGGCATCGGCGGATTCGCGTCGGTACGTGCCATCGTCAGGCCTTCTTGACCAGGGGACGACCGTACGTGCTGGTCTCGATCTCGGTGCTGACAGCCTTCTTGCCACGCTTCTGCCACGTGATCCAGACCCAGACCTGCAGCGCGAAGAAGACTGCGTGGATCAACACGACAATGATGTCGCGCACCTCTTGGTAGGAGATGGTGAACGGGAACCAGCCGCCGTACACCTGCGGTTTGAAGATGTCGAAAGGTCCGAACAGCAATTTCTGTTTGCTCCAGCCGAGGTTCTTGTCGGCGTGCTGAATGAAACGGTCCGGGACCACGCCATAGGCAATGAACATCACGGCGAACACATACACGGACGCAAGCATCGACTCGCCCCAACTCACGGGGGTTCCGAGCGGGCGGCGCTTGCCGTACAACAACGCACCGAAGGTCAACACCAAGGTCAGTCCCAGGGAAAAAAGGAAGGCCTGATTGACACCGGGCGCCTTCAAGATGTCGAATGCGAGAATCAACGTGACATCGCCTTCCTGCTGTAGCCGTTTTGGATTCGTAGAACCGGGTGTTTTGCAACTGTAGTCGCGGCCACCCCTGTACTTGCCAGTTCGTGGTCATCTGTCATACGAAGCGAGAGGACCATCGGGATGCAAGATCGCGGTGCCGGTTACAGGTTTACCATGCGAATCCGATCCCTCCACATCGTTGTGAACAAGTGCACGCTGGCACGACTCTCGGACCTGGTTGGGCAATTCCCATTTCCGCGGTCTCGCCCTCTAAGGTGGACGTTCAGTGGACGTATCAATGACATCGTGCGCGACCGCTCGGCGGCCGCGGCGAAAGGAATCCCGTGACTGAAATTCCCGAGCACCTCCTCAAACGATCGCAGGAACGCCGCGCTGCCGCCGGCGGCACTGCGAGTGGATCCGACGCCACGCCGGCTGCCGACGCCGGCCTGGCAACCACGGGCCCGTCGGGTACCTCATCTGGTTCCAGCCCCGCTGTTGTTGTTCCTGCTGCTGCGCCAGCCAAGAGTTCTGGGCCCGCCACGCCGCCACCGCCGAAGCCCGACCCTGCGTATGTCGCCGCGGCCAAGCAGCGCAAAAAAATCCCGTTCTGGGCCATGGCGACTCTCAGCCTGTTACCGATCTGGGGTTTCATGTATGTGCAGGGCGTCAAGCCAGAGGCCAAGGAGGTGTCCGGCCCGCTCGGCGATGGCGCGGAGGTCTACGCAAGTTGTGCCACGTGCCACGGCGCAGCCGGCGGCGGTGGCGTGGGACGCCCGTTCACCGAAGCCAAGTCTTTCCAAACCTTCCCGCACATCGAGGATCAGCTCAACTTGGTGTACACCGGCAGCAAGGCCTTCGCCGACGCAAACCTCGGGCCCTACGGTGACGCTTCTTTGGGCCACCTTGGCTACAACGGCGCCTACATGCCCGCCCAAGGCGCCGGGCTGAGTGAAGCCCAGATCCTCGCTGTGGTCTGCCACGAACGGTACGAACTCGGCGGTGTCGAGCCGACCGATCCAGAGTGGGCCGAAGAGTTCGAACTGTGGTGCTCGCCCGAATCCGAGATCTACCTGGGTCTCGAAGATGGATCGATCACGTTCGACAACATCACCGACATGGTCGATGGCGTGCTGCCGATCGGCACGGTCGCCCGGTTGGGGACTCCGGCGGGCGAGTAACGTCTCCCAGGGTGACAGACTCCAGGACTGACGTATTGGTCGTCGGCGCCGGCCCAGCAGGCGCAGCGGCCGCATATTGGCTCGCCTCGGCCGGGCATTCGGTCACCGTCATCGAGCGCAACGCGCTTGGGCGAGACAAGACCTGTGGCGACGCCTTGACTCCGCGTGCTGTCCGCCAACTGCTCGAGATGGGTCTGGGCGAACGACTCGAACGTTGCCATCGTTACGAAGGAATTCGGGTGACCGGACTCGGTCGTGAGATCAATCTGCGATGGCCGAATCATCCCGACTTTCCGAACTACGGCTACACCATTCGTCGCGACGAACTCGATGCACTGGTTGCTCGCAACGCAGCATCAGCGGGGGCAACGTTGCTCGATCGCCACGAGGCCGTACGACCGTTGGTCTCACGCGGATTCGTACGCGGCGCGATCGTGCAGGGACCAGGCGGAGACTCCGAGGAGATCCTTGCCAAGTACGTCATCATCGCCGACGGAGCCAATAGCCGGTTCGGGCGGTCGCTCGGCACCTTCCGCACCCGGAATTGGCCCTACGCAACTGCGATCCGCGCGCACTGGGAGTCTCCCCGCGATGACGAATCGTGGATCGAATCGGCGATCGATCTGGTCGATCGAAATGGCAGCGCTCTCCCCGGCTACGGGTGGGTGATCCCGGTCGGTGACGGCACGCTCAACATCGGAGTCGGGCTGCTGAGCACCTTCCGTGACTTCAAGTCCGTCAACACGACGCACCTCCTCAACACCTTTGTCGAGCGCATCGCCGAACGTTGGCAGATCGACCCGGATCGACCGATCCGACCGGCCGTGTCGGGACGCATTCCGATGGGCGCCTCGGTCAAGCCGACTGCAGGACCCACCTACCTGGTGGTCGGCGACGCGGCCGGGGCGGTCAGCCCGTTCAACGGCGACGGCATCGCAAGTGCCTACGAGACGGGGCGGATCGCGGCCGACGTTCTCGACGAGGCGCTTGCCACCAATGATCCGTCGGCGTTGCAGCACTACTCCAAGCGTCTCGATCACGCGTACGGCGAGACGTTCAAGGTCGCTCGGCTGTTTGCCCGGCTGATCGGCCGGCCAACGGTGATGCGCGAGTTGACCCGGCTCGGGATGCACAATCGCACCGCAATGGAGGCGGCACTGCGGATCATGTCGAACGAGCTCCGCCCTGATCGTAAGGGTCCGGCCGAATTGGCCTACCTGACCGCGTCGAAGATCGCCCGGATCGCGCCGAACGCATGAACCCTCGACGAATCGCGTTCGTGGTCGCGCTGATCATGACAGTCGGGTCCTCTGCCACGTTCGCGAGTTCGGGAACGACAGCAGGCACCGGCGCGTCCGGAGCCACCTACAACCTCACCGTCACCTGTGCCACGCGCTCGGCGACGGCGAAGGCGTCGCTGCGGACGGCGGTCGACTTCTCGTCCTTCGCCATCGTCGACGAACTCGGACACCGCGACACGAGACAGTTCACGATCAATGGATTACCCGCAACCACCGGACCGCAGGACTGGGTGACATCGGCCTTTCTCGATCAGGGCGGAACCACGTACCGCATCGACGAGTCGTCGCCGGCAGGTGTCGGCACACCAGCGGTGGGGCCCGTGTCGACGTCGGACTGCCCCACCTACGGAGGATTCGGTGCCCGCTTCGTCGCGGTCACACCGAAGCGCATCCTCGACACCCGATCTGCCTCGGCAATCGGTTACACGGGCCCGAAGCCCGGCGCATCGACTTCGGTCGAGGTTCAAGTAGCCGGAACCGGCGGCATCCCGACTGGAGCGGTCGCGGTTGCGTTGAACGTCACGATCACCGAAGCAAGCCAACCGGGGTTCGCGCAGGTATTCCCCACCGGGGTGGGCACGCCCGGCGCGTCGTCCAACATCAACGCCGAAGCGACCGGCCAGACGATTGCGAACTCGGTCATCGTCCCGATCGGCAACAGCGGTCGCGTCACCATCTTCACGAGCGCCGGGAGCCATCTTCTCGCCGACGTATCGGGCTACTTCGTCAACGCGACGGCGCCGGTGGAACAGGGCCGGTTCGTGACTGTCGCCCCAAGGCGGGTTCTCGATACACGGGCGGTGTCACAGATCAACTACAGCGGGCCGACACCTGGCGCCGGGGCAACAGTCCTGCTCAACCCGGTCGCCGCTGCGGGATTGCCAACCGGTCTGGTCGAAGCAGTGGCGATCAACCTCACGGCGACCGAGGCCGCCGCGCCAGGATTCGTGCAGGTTGCGCCAGCTGGTCAGCTCGTACCCGGAGCGAACTCCAACGTCAACCTCGGCAAGACCGGGCAGACCATTCCGAACATGGTGATCGTGCCCGTGTCGCGCTCGGGTGAGATCGAGATCTTCACCCAATCCGGAACGAACCTGATCGTCGACGTGCTGGGTTGGTTCACGAGCATCTCGGCTGCGACGTCGACTTCGGGTTTGTACTTCCCCGTGGTGCCAGAACGCGTCCTGGACACTCGCCCCGACACTGCCGTCAACTTCGCGGCAGAACGTCGGGCGGGCACCGGTGAGACATCGAAGCCGGGGCCGGCACGCGCTGTCGACATCTTCTTCGACGGTTTGCCGAGCAACCAACTCGGAGCCGTGATCCTCAACGTCACGGCCACCGAAGCAACCGCAGCGGGATTCGTTCAAGGCGCGGCCCGATCTGCACTCGTGCCTGGTGCGAGCTCGAACGTCAACGTCGAGCGCGCCGGCCAGACCATCGCCAATGCGGCGATACTGCCCGTCGACCAGATGCGTGCCGTCAGCATCTACACCCAGAACGGCACCAACCTGATCGCCGACATCAGCGGCTACTTCCGCCGTTAGCGAATTGCCGTCGTTTCGCTGCGGGCGAGTCAGCGAACGGAATCAAGAAGCGATTGCGGGGCTGCGCGCAGGGCCTCGGTTGCGGGGCCGGCCCGGAGCTGGGCGCACGCATCGAGAGCCGCCGTCACATAGGTACCGGCAGACGCAATGGCGAAGGCGATACCAGGTCCCGCGCGAACGATCGACAACGCCTTGTCCCGCACGACAGGATCGAGTGGGCTGCCGAGGAGATCGCTGAGCTCATCGCCCTCGACCCCACCGCGATGCAGGGTGTGGAGCACGGGGAGCGTGTACACCCCTTCGACCATGTCGTGGCCGGCAGGCTTGCCGAGTTGGTCATCGGTAGCCGTGATGTCGAGCACGTCGTCGACGATCTGGAAGACCATCCCATAGGCGAGCCCGTAGGACGTGAGCGCGTCGATCGAAGCACGGTCCAAGTTCGCAACGATGCCACCGATGCGCGCTGCCGTGCTGAACAGCGAAGCGGTCTTGCCTGCGATCGACGAGAAGTACGACGCCTCCGGACGACCGACGTCGTAGGTGTGGCGCAGTTGCTCGATCTCACCCTCGCACAGCCTGGCGATGGTGTTTCCGAGCAAACCAGCGACCTCGGCCCCGAGCGACGCCGCTATCTCGGATGCCCGCGCGAGCAAGAAGTCGCCGGCCAGGATCGCTTGAAGATTGCCCCACTTTGCGTTGACCGTTTCGACTCCGCGGCGAGTGGCCGATTCGTCGATCACGTCATCGTGATAGAGCGAACCGGTCTGGACGAGTTCGCACGAGATGCCGCCTTGGATCGCTTCGTCGGGCACGGAACCGCCAGCCACTTGCGCGCCAACGACGGTGAGCACCGGTCGAAGTCGTTTCCCCCCGGCAACGATGAGATGACGAGCGAGTTCGTTGAGGTAGGGATCCTTGGTGTCAACTGCCGCCACGAGCGCGTCTTCGATCCGCCGTCGGTCCTCGGTCATACCGGGAAGCGAGAAGAACGGCGTGCTCGACACACCGCAAGGCTACGCGTTGACGTCGCTTTGCGCGCAACACAGCCGACCGAGAAACAGTTCGGATTCCGCCACCGCGACTCTGCGCACTTGCACCGTTACACTTCGAAAGAAGTATCCACCGTCTCGGAAAGGGCGGGCATGTTCGAACGCTTTACTGACAGGGCCAGGCGGGTTGTCGTTCTTGCGCAAGAAGAAGCGCGGCTCCTCAACCACAGCTACATCGGCACAGAGCACATTCTCCTCGGTCTCATCCACGAAGGCGAAGGCGTCGCGGCCAAAGCCATGGAGTCGCTCGGCATCTCACTCGAAGCCGTTCGCAGCCAGGTCGAAGAGATCATCGGTCAGGGTGGTTCGTCGCCCTCTGGGCACATTCCGTTCACCCCGCGCGCCAAGAAGGTGCTCGAACTGTCACTGCGCGAGGCACTGCAACTCGGTCACAACTACATTGGCACCGAACACATCCTGCTCGGGTTGATTCGTGAGGGCGAAGGTGTCGCTGCGCAAGTGCTCGTCAAGTTGGGCGCCGACCTGAGTCGCGTTCGTCAACAAGTCATCCAACTGCTCTCCGGCTATCAAGGTGGCCAGGGCAAGCCTGGCGAACCCCAGGCCGCAGCAACCGGCGCCGGCGCAGCAGGCAAGGAAGACAGCGGCGACAAAGGCAACAGCCAGATCCTCGATCAGTTCGGTCGTAATCTCACCCAACTCGCCCGCGAGAAAAAGCTCGACCCCGTCATCGGACGTGCCCGCGAGCTCGAGCGGGTCATGCAGATCCTCAGCCGCCGCACCAAGAACAACCCCGTCCTGATCGGTGAGCCCGGCGTCGGCAAGACCGCAATCGTCGAAGGTCTCGCCCAGCGGATCGTTTCCAACGACATCCCCGACACGCTGCGCAACAAGCAGCTCTACACCCTCGACCTTGGCGCGCTCGTCGCCGGTAGCCGTTACCGCGGCGACTTCGAGGAGCGGCTCAAGAAGGTGCTCAAAGAGATCAAGAGTCGCGGCGACATCGTGTTGTTCATCGACGAGATCCACACCCTCGTCGGAGCCGGGGCGGCCGAGGGCGCCATCGACGCAGCCTCCATCCTCAAGCCGATGCTGGCCCGTGGCGAACTCCAGACCATCGGCGCAACGACCACCGACGAGTACCGCAAGCATCTCGAGAAAGACGCTGCGCTCGAACGCCGGTTCCAGCCGGTCAAGGTCGAAGAGCCAACGGTTGCCCACACGATCGAGATCCTCAAGGGCATCCGCGACAAGTACGAAGCTCACCACCGGGTCACCATCACCGACCAGGCGCTCGTCGCCGCAGCAAACCTCGCCGACCGCTACATCAGCGACCGCCATCTTCCCGACAAGGCGATCGACTTGATCGACGAAGCCGGAGCGCGGCTGCGGATCAAGCGGATGGGCACTCCCCCCGACCTCAAAGACCTCGAGACCAAGCTCGGCGAAGTGCAGGAAGCCAAGAAGAAGGCCGTCGAAGAACAACGCTTCGAAGAGGCGGGCCGCCTGCGCGACCAGGAAAAGACCTTACTCGAGGAGAAGTCGACCAAGGAAGCAGAGGTCAAGGCCAGCGGCGTCGACCTGTTCGACGAAGTCGACGAGGAATCCGTCGCCGAGGTCCTCAGCATCTGGACGGGCATCCCGGTCTACAAGCTGACCGAGGAAGAGACCGCCAAGTTGCTCAACATGGAAGCTGAGCTGCACAAGCGAATCATCGGCCAAGAGAACGCGATCAAGGCCGTCAGCCAGAGCATCCGCCGTACGCGTGCGGGCCTGAAAGACCCTCGCCGTCCGAGCGGTTCGTTCATCTTCTTGGGGCCCACCGGCGTCGGCAAGACCGAGTTGGCCAAGACCCTCACCGAGTTCCTGTTCGGCGACGACAGCGCGCTCATCTCCTTGGACATGTCCGAGTACATGGAGAAGCACACCGTCAGCCGTCTCGTCGGCGCACCCCCCGGATACGTCGGGTACGAAGAAGGCGGCCAGTTGACCGAAGCAGTTCGGCGCAAGCCGTTCAGCGTGGTGTTGTTCGACGAAATCGAAAAGGCGCACCCCGATGTGTTCAACACGCTGCTCCAGATCCTGGAAGAGGGTCGGCTGACCGACAGCCAGGGTCGCACGGTCGACTTCCGCAACACGGTGTTGATCATGACCTCCAATCTCGGTACCGGCGATCTGCGCAAGGCCAACGTCGGCTTTACCAAGAACGACGAGGCAGTCAGCTACGAGCGGATGAAGGACAAGGTGATGGAGGCGCTCAAGTCGCACTTCCGTCCCGAGTTCCTCAACCGCATCGACGATGTCGTGGTCTTCCATGAACTCGCCCGCGACGAAGTCATGCAGATGGTCGATCTGATGACCAAACGCCTGATGGGCCAACTCGAGAGCCAGGGCCTGGGGATCGAACTGACCCAGTCGGCGAAGGAACTGCTGGCCGAGAAGGGTTACGACCCGCAACTCGGAGCGCGGCCACTGCGTCGTGCCATCCAACGGATGTTGGAGGATCCGCTCTCGGAGAAAATCCTCTACAAGGAATTCCGGGCCGGCGAGATCATCGTCGTCGATACCGAAGAGGATCCCGATCGCCCGGGCGAGACGCGGATTGCGTTTCGTTCGGTCGAAGGCTTCCAACCTCCGCCGCACCCCGAACTTGCCGGTGCCGGCGACGGCTCACCGATCGTCGAATAGCTGCAAGCTCAAACCCGCGTTGTCAGCCGGTCAAGGTTCCGGCAAAGCCTG
Organism: Actinomycetes bacterium; assembly: GCA_031413195.1. Lineage (GTDB taxonomy): Bacteria > Actinomycetota > Acidimicrobiia > Acidimicrobiales > Ilumatobacteraceae > WLMZ01. Next base: position 4,849 of record JANOEM010000361.1, on the reverse strand, counting down.
CGGACACACTTCCGAACCCACACGTTGACCCGCCGGTGATCGCGAAGTTCCATGTTCCTGAGAGCGCGCCCTCACTCAAGTTGATGACGATGTTGCCCGTCCCCAAACCGCACTCGTCGACAGCGAACTCATAGGTGCTCGTGTAGCTACCCGGGCCGGCGGGAACCAGCACGATCTGCCCACCGGGCCCTGCGAACGGCGACGCCCCAGTACTCGCAACGGCCTCGCCTTCGGCAGTAATGGTGCACTCACCCACACCGTCGCAGACACCTGAGAAGATCCACGGTTCCGCAGCGCTGCCGGGTACCACCGTGCTGATACCTTCGCCGCTGACGGTGAGGTCGCCGACCGTGACCGCGTAGGTGCCCGCGAACGACGCCAAAGGTGGCACCGTGGTGGTGGTTTCGACCGTCGTGGTCGGTGCTTCGGTGGTGGCAGGAGCAGTGGTCGCAACTGCCGGCACCCTCGTGGTTGCGACCACGACAGGAGCATTGGTGGAGACGGGTGCTGCCGCGATCGTGGTCGTCACCGCCGGTGGCTTCTGAGCGGACGAGGAATCGTTCTGGTTCGCCAACGTGATCGCACCGACCGTCAAAGCAGCTGCAGCAGTGGTGGTGCCGCCAACCATCAACATCTTGGACCGCGGCCGGGCATGGCGCCATTTCGAAGCCCGGCTACCCGTGCGTTCCACCCCGGCCGTTGAATGCTGAGCGGCATTGCCGGTCTCGCCCGAATGCGCGTGCTGCGCCGACGGCGATTGACCCGCTTCGATGTGACTGGCCTGTTCGCTCTGAGGCACCTGATGTGAAGGAGTCTGTTGCGCCGACTGCGCATGACCGGGCTCGACATGACCGGCCTGGGTCGTCGCCCCGCTCTGGGGATCTGCGATATGTCGCGCGGCGTCTTGCGGTGCGCCCCAACCCTGGCCGGCGGCTTCACCGACTCGGGCGCTGATTCCGGTGACCCCGCCATCGGGCGGTAGCAGTGGAATCAGCGCGGGTGGCGGCAGGCCGTCGCCCGTGCCCGAATCGCCAGTACCCGAATCTTCAGCGCCCGAATCATCGTTCATCGCGTTTGAGCTTACGACGACCGGCGCTCGCCCGATTCACCATCCACCCCAGCACCGTCTACGGTGCCACGATCCACCACTGTCAGGACCGGGAACCCCTTTCGCTGCGGATGCTGCGGCAACCGCTTCGGGGTCGCCAACAACCAGACCAGGATCAAGCCGAGCACCTCTGGGAGGTGGCGGATCTCGGCGATCACCGGTGTGTGACCCTCGAAGCCGTCGATCACCGCAGTGATCGCAAGGCAGCCTGCGAGTGCAGCGGCAAGCGGCAGCATTCCCCGGGCTTTGGCCGGGCGCAGTGCGACAACCAACAGGCCGATCGCGTATGCCACGGCGAACGAACCGAGGTGACGGGCAGCATGGTTGTCGCTCCCTTCGGAGTGACCGAGCAGCAATGCCGGCGCCGAGAACACGATCACCTGAATCGCAACGACGCCGAGTCCGAGCCGGAGCACCCACCATACGGACCCGCGATCAGCGGCACGGGCAACACGAACGACATGTCCCGACAGATCGGGCATCGGGCGGGCCACTTCAAGCGCCGCCGCGCGGGCGACGCGCGGAATATCGAGTTCGAATGCGCGACAACTGGCGCAGCTCGCGATGTGCGCGTCGAGCAACCGATCGTCGATCGGCGCTGACTCACCGTCGGCCCTGGCCGAGATCGCTTCCAACCATGGATCGCACGTCATCTCGATTGAGTGCTCCCGAACGGGCGATCAGTTCCCGATTGTGCACACATTTCTTCGAACGGAACTCGCCGCCCGTTAGAGTGTCGCTGCGATGACATGCGACAACGTGACACTGCTCGGTTACGTCGAGGCGGCCCGACACGGTGACGACGTCGCACTCGGCCACCTGGTCAGGGACACACAATCAACGGTGCATCGTTTCTGCGTCAACTTCTCCAGCGTCGACGAAGCCGATGACCTGACCCAGGAAGTGTTCATTCGAGCGGCGCGAAACATCAGACAGTTTCGCGGCGACGCGGCAGTGGTTTCATGGCTGCTGTCCATCGCCCGCCATGTGTGCGCCGATCAGGTTCGGCGCAACCAACGTCGATCACGATTGGTTTCCCGCTTTCGCAGCGAACGACCTGCCACCACGATAGGCAGTGATACCGATCTGCTTTCACTGGTGGACTTGGTCGACGAACTCGAGCCCGACCGCAAGATGGCATTCGTCCTCACCCAGGTGATCGGACTCAGCTACGAAGAGGCCGCCGATGCATGCGATTGCCCGATCGGCACCATCCGATCGCGAGTTGCGCGGGCTCGGGCCGACTTGATGAGCGCTGTCCGATCCGCCCAGGCGCAATAGAGGGCGCAGGTGAAGCGAGGCCTGCTGTTGGTGTTGCTCGCCGTGCTCTGCGCGTCGTGTCGAGTTGATATCGGTGTAGATGTCACGATGAACGACGACGGTTCGGGCATCATCACGATCACCGGTGTCGCCGATGCCGACGTCGTTCGCCTCTCGCCAAACATCGGTACCGATCTGCGCTTCGACGATGTCATCGAGGCCGGCTGGCTGGTCAACGGCCCGGCACCGACCGAGAACGGTGGAATCCAGGTGATTCTCACCCACACGTTCCAGAATCCGGCCGAGGCAACTCAGTTGCTGGCGAGCATCGGTGGCGACGACGGACCGTTCGTCGGGATCACGCTCGACCGGCGCGTCGTGGCCAAGACAACGACCTTCACCCTCAACGGAACGCTGCAACTGACCGGCGGACTCGAGGCTTTCAGCGATACCGACCTCACCGACGCCGTCGGGGCAACGCCGTTCGCGACCCAGATTGCCGGCTCCGGCCTCCAACCGAGTGACGCAGTGGGAATCTCATTCTCGACCACCCTGCCAGGCACGATCAACAACACCACCGGAACGGTCACCGCCGGTGGCAACGGTGCTCTGACCTGGCAGGTGCCCTTCGACGAAACGGCCGTCGACGTCGCGACCCTGTCGGAGTTGGTCGACACTCGGAACTCGTGGGCCGGCCCCGTATCGAGAGCGGCGAGAATCGGACTCATCGCCTGGGGCGCGATCAGCTTCTGCATCATTGCCTACGTGATGTTTGCGCGCCGACGTCGGCGAATCGCCAATCAACCCTGGTACGAGCCGTAACCCGGAACAGGGCGAGTTGGTCGGATCAGACGCCCGCCCGCGCCTTGGCTTGTTCCAGCGCGACCGTGAGCAGCCTCAAAACGGTGTCCTTCACCGCTCCGCGCTCCCTCGCGTCGGTGGCGACCACCGGCACGTGGGGTGCAATCGACAGCGCGTCTCGGACGTCCTGGGCGGTGTGGAACATCGTGCCGTCGAACCTGTTGACGGCGACGACGAATGGCATGTCGCGGTGCTCGAAGTAGTCGAGCGCGGGGAACGAGTCCTCGATCCGGCGCGAGTCGACCAGGACAACTGCGCCGAGTGCACCTCTGACGAGATCGTTCCACATGAATCCGAAACGGTCTTGTCCGGGGGTGCCGAAGATGTAGAGCACGATCGATTCGTCGACCGTGACCCGACCGAAGTCCATCGCTACCGTCGTGGTCGTCTTGGTGATGACCTGGCCGCGGTCGTCGACGCCCTCCCCGACCGAGGTCATCGCGGCCTCGGTGGTGAGCGGGGTGATGTCGGAAATCGCGCCGACAAAGGTGGTCTTGCCGACTCCGAAGCCTCCGGCAACGACGATCTTGACCGGGACGGGGGCCGCTTTCAGCGGTCGGTGAGCAGTTTCAGAGAGCACGGACACCTTCGATCAACCTCGTGATGAGAGAGACGTCGTCGGCGACGCTCAAGTTGGACATGAACGCTTCGAGCAAGCCTTCGGAGACCAGATCGGCCGCCACGACCCGAACGACGCCGATCGGCACGTGGAGCCGGGCAGAGAGCTCGGCAACTGACAAGATCTCGGCCGAACACAACTGGACGATCGAGTTGCGTTCGAACGTCAGCGATGGCATCGATACCGAGCCGAGCGACGTCGCCTGCAGCATCGACTCGAACTCCAGCGGTATCACGCTTGTCGAGCGACCACCGGTCATCGCATACGAGCGCACGGCTGCGGCTTCGGTCGGCTCCTCGAGCGGTACCCCATCGAAACGATTCGAACCCGTCTGCGGCTTCAACCTGGTGAGGAACGACCGGACCAACGACGGCTCGGGCTCGGGCTGCGAAGCCAGACCTGAATCGACGTTGACATCGACGCTGACATCGACAGCGCCATCGACATCGGCAGTGCCGGCATGGTCGCCGCTGTCGTTGCCGGTGCCGCTGTTGTCGTCGCCCGACACGTCAGACTCCGACGAGGGAGTTCTTGAGCTCGGTCACGAGGTTGGGCGTCAATTGCGCGCCAACCCGCTCGACCAACATCGCGATCTCGTACCCAACCAGGCCGAGATCGCAGTTCTTGGCAGCAACCACGCCGAGCGTGGATCCGCCCGAGATCGAGCTGACGAACAGGTACGCATTCGCCATCTCGATCAGCACCTGCACGACCGGACCCTTGCGGAGCTCGTTCGCCGCCCCGTGAGACAGGGCGCGCATGCCGGTGATGATCGCAGCGAGCTTGTCTGCCGACGATCGATCGATAGTCGCTGACATCGCGATCAGCAAGCCATCGGACGACACCGCGATTGCCTGATCGGCACCCGGAGTTCTCTCGACGAAACTGGCCATCAGCCAGTTCACGCTGTTGGCTTCATTGGACAGGGTCATGATCGATCCTTCTCTCGGTCTCGGTCTCGGTCTCGGTCTCGGTCGCGCTCTCGGTGTCGTTGAGGGCGT
>JANOEM010000360.1:0-5632 GCA_031413195.1 Actinomycetes bacterium | reverse complement strand
GCCGATTGCGATGGATGAGGGTTTGCGGTTCGCTATTCGTGAGGGTGGTCGTACTGTCGGCGCCGGCCGCGTCATCAAGATCCTCAAGTGAGCTGACGCACCATGGCACAGAGCATCCGCATTCGTATCAAGGCGTTCGATCACGAGATCATCGATCAGTCCACCAAGAAGATCGTCGAGACGGTCACCCGTACGTCGGCGACCATCCGCGGCCCGATCCCGCTTCCCACCGACAAGCACCGCTACACGGTGATTCGCGGACCGCACATCGACAAGGACTCACGCGAGCACTTCGAGATGCGGATCCACAAGCGCTTGATCGACATCATCGATCCCAATCCCAAGACCATCGACAGCCTGCAGCGGATCGAACTGCCCGCCGGCGTAGACATCGAGATCAAGATCCAAGGATCCTGAAGCCGGTTCGTCCGGATGTTCAGACCTCGTCTTTTCCTGCTGGCTGCCGAGCACTTCGCCGCCACGACCGCTAGACATGTCCAATGCCGTCGATGCCACCGATGCTGCCGCCGCCGGGGCACGCTGATCCCTTCGTGCCGATGCCGCCACCCGCGCGGCACCCGGCAGACTCGATCGTGCTGCCCGAGGCGAAACTTCCCTCTCGGTGGAAGCGCCCGATCAAGCACACTGGCGTCGTTTGGGTGATGGCCATCGCGGCTGCGGCTTGGTGCGCCGGCATGCTCGGGGTCTACGTCGGAGCCCGGCTGCAGACCAACGAGACGTCGACTGCCTATCGTTCCTCGACCCAGCCGGTGGTGATCGGTGGTCCTCGCGACGAGTTACTCGAGCAGCGCCTCGACGTGGCGGGCGTGAATGCAGCGCTTGCGCCGAGCGTCGTTGCTGTCTCCTCCGACATTGGGTCAAACGGATTGACGGGCGAAGGGGTCGGTACGGGAGTCGTGCTGACCGAGGACGGACAGATCTTGACCAACGCTCACGTCGTCGAGGACGCGAGCGAGGTCCGGGTGCGCCTCTTCGGCGAACTCGATCCGCGCCCTGCAAAGGTGCTTGCGATCGATCCAAGTAATGATCTCGCCCTGCTCCAGGTCGAGGTAACGGGCCTGTCGCCTGCGACTCTCGCCGACCCTTCGACGGTCAGGGTCGGCGACGAAGTCGTTGCGATCGGGTTTGCGTTGGACCTCGACGGCGAGCCCAGCGTCACGCTCGGCATCGTCAGCGCACTGAACAGAACGATCCTGACCGAGATCGGAGCACTCGACGGATTGATCCAAACCGATGCCGCGATCTCTTCGGGTAACTCGGGCGGTCCATTGGTCAACGCAGCGGGTCAGGTCGTGGGAATCAACACAGCGGTTGCTCGGGGCGACTCCGAGACCGCCGCCAGCAACATTGGCTTCGCGATCTCGATGAATCAGGTCCTGCCGGAGCTCGAAATCCTGCGCGCCCAAGCCAACGGCGAAGAGTTCGCCAGCGGGTTCCTCGGGGTTCAACTCGGTGAACGCTCCGATGGCGGCGCCGGCGCTCCGGTGACCGAGATCGTCCCGGCCTCACCGGCAGAGGACGCCGGAATCGAGACCGGCGACATCGTGATCGCAATCGACGGCCAGGACATCTACGGCAGCGGCGGCGTGATCGGGGCAATTCGCGACAACAAGCCAGGTGACCAGGTCACCGTGGTGATCGAACGTGATGGCGAGGAGAAGACCTTCGAGGTCATCCTCACCGATCGGCCGCCTCAAGAAGGTTGATCAAGGGGAATCTCGGATCGTTCAGCGGTTGACCGACGACGAGGCCGAGCGACTCGAACGGTGGTGAGTGCAACCACGGTCGGAGCGCGAACACCGCGTCGTCGCCCACATATCGCAAGCTGACTGCACGCCTTCGAGCATCGATGATCCCCGCCGTCCCCGGCGCTGCATGAAGGATGCGGAACGAGAATGCGATCGCGTCGCCGGGCTGGACATCGAAGCTGAGGATCCGGTGGTCGTCTCGCTCTGCATCGATATCCGGCACGAGTTCGAACTCGCCACCGCCATCGTCGCCGCAATCGATGTACGCAGCGCCGTCGATGAACTTGCGAGGGATGAAACGACGGTTCCAGAGGTGGGATCCGGCGAGAAACTCGACCCCCGCCGGCGCCGGAACGGCATCGAGTGAGATCCAGAAGCTGACGTTTTGACGGCCGTCGACGCAGTAGTAGGGCTGATCGTGGTGCCACGGGGTGATCTCTGCTGTCCCCGGTTCCTTGACCAGGACGTGTTCGTGGAAGAAGCGCACCTCGGCGCTGCCCATCAACGTCCGAGCGGCCCCCGGCAGTTGAGAGTGCAGCGCCATGTCGCGGTACGCCTCGATCCGTTGCCAGCTGACGTAATCGCCGAAGAACCTGCCGCCCTGATCGATCGGGGTGTAATCGCTTGCCCACTCGCTCGGGTGGGCCATGTTGAACTCGACCGCGTTGGCGAGGGCGGCGATCTGGTTCGGTGTCAGGGCTGCTCGCAGCAACGTGACCCCGTCTTGGCGGAACGACTTGAGCTGTTCGTCAGATATCTCGATGGGTGGATCGTAGACGTTGGGTCGGCGGCTGGTGGGTGTGGGCCCTACGATTCGGTCGGTGCAGCCGAACGACGCCGACTTCCCGAATGCGCAGGTCGTGTCGTCGCGGTGGGTGCAATGGCGGCGGCGGATCGACCTCGATGACTACGACGCTCGCTTCGAACGGATGGCCGCCGCCGGTCAGGACGTGCACGGCGAAGCCGACTTCCTCTCGGCGCTCGGTGCGCTGACGATCCTCGATGCCGGTTGCGGCACAGGTCGGATCGCGATCGAACTGGCTCGTCGTGGGTTCGATGTGGTGGGTGTCGATCTCGACGCCGACATGGTCGCTGCGGCCCGGCGCAAGGCTCCCGAGCAGACGTGGATGGTGGACGACCTCGCGCGGATGACACTGAATCGACAGTTCGACCTGGTCGCGATGCCCGGCAACGTGATGATCTTCTGCGAGCCGGGCGATCGCGCGATGATCGTTCGGAACCTGGCAGGGCATCTGCTGCCCGGCGGACAGTTGGTCGCCGGTTTCTCACTCGAACCTCAGGGCTACACGCTGGAGGCATGGGACGAGCACTGTCAGTTGGCTGGGTTGAACCTCACGGCGCGTTTCGCGACCTGGGCCGGTGGCGAGTTCTCGGTGGGCGGCGATTATCACGTCAGTGTTCATCGTCACGTCCGTGGTCAGTAGTCTCCGCCAATGCAGCAACTCGACGTGCACCTCGGTGGTCGCCGCCCGTTCGGGCTGAACTACTGGCCACTCCCCGCTGACGATCCGGGGGTAGACGTCCAGCGTGAGAGCATCCGATTGGTGTCTCCGGATGGCGCGCTGGTCCGCGGGGTGCTGTGGACTCCGCCGATCGGCACACCGTGGAAGACGGCAGTGATCCTCAGTCACCCGCGCGGTGACTTCAGCGTTCACTACGCCTGCCCACTTCTCGCAGCGGCCGGCTACGCGGTGCTCGGTTTCGGCACCCGATACATGAACAACGACACCGATTGCCTGCACGAATCGTGCATCATCGATGTTCAGACGGTACACGACGAGATGAAGCGTCGGGGCGCCGAGGCGGTGGTCCTGCTCGGCAATTCCGGCGGCGGATCGTTGATGGCGATGGCGACCGCCCAACTCGGTATCGGCGACGGCTGGATCGGAATGGCTGCGCATCCGGGTGAGGGCGTGTTCATGTTGCAGGTGATCGACCCCAGCGTCGCGGACGAAGACGATCCGTTCGCAACCGTCCCCGAACTCGACATGTACAACCCGGATAACGGTTGGCGTCCGTGGCCGGGGCCTTGCCAGTACGACCCGACCTGGTTGGTCGGTTACCGGGCAGCGCAGGTGGCCCGCGTCGCCCGGATCGATGCGATCGCGAAGGCCTCGATCGCCGACGCAGCGGCGGCCGGCGATCGGTTGCGGGCCATCGATCGAACAGATCCGGTCGCCTGGCGCGAGCAGCGGCGGCGGGCGGTGTTCACCAAGTACCTGACCATCTATCGCACGCTTGCCGACCCGGCATACCTCGATCTCTCGATCGACCCCGATGAACGCCCGGCCGGCTCGTTGTTCGCGTTCCCTGATCCCCTCGACGCGAACTACGGCCGTGGCGGTCTCGCCCGGACGATGACCGCCCGCGGCTGGCTGAGCACCTGGTCGGGTTTGAGCAGTCACGCAAAGCTGGCCGACACGATGCCCCAGGTGACCGTTCCGACGATCCTGGTCCATCCCACTGCGGATACCGAGATCAGGATCCGCCAGGCCACCGAGATCGTCGACAAGTCCGGCGCTGCCGACCGGACCTATGTGGAGATGAAGGGCGCCCCGCACTATCTCGAAGGGCATCGTCAGCAAGCCCTCGCGATCGTCGCCGAGTGGCTCGGCAAACGGTTCCCGTGAGCCCCGAGCTTGAAAGGGGTCAGGGGCATGCTCCGGCGTCGATACCGACGACCGGATCGACGGTCGAAGCAGACTCGATCAGCGCTGCGAAGGGCTCGGTGTTCGTCGCGAATGCATTGTCGTCGACACCCCGTGTCTTGGCATAGAGAACTCCCCCAGCCGCTCCGCCCGGTCCGACCAGCACCGCTCCCGAGTCGCCGGGGCTGATTTCGACCTGCACCCGGTACCCGTTCCGACTGATCTTGCTCTGGTCGTAGATGTCGCGAATGTTGACGATCGCCCGATTGACGATGGTGAACGGTCGAACCTCGGCGACCTCTTCCCGAAAGACGACGACGACGCCTTGGTCCCCGTCGTTCAGAGTCGCCGGCACCAGCCGACCAAGATCGAGGCTGGTGCTGAGCAGCGCGAGATCGTTGACGGGGTCGATCGCAACCAACACGGCGTCCACCTCAGCCGAGGAAGCGGACGCTGGCCGGGCCGAGATCTTGTCGGCCCCAGCGACCACGTGCGCAGCGGTGACGATGTAACGCCGGCCGTCGATTCCCTCGATCATCGATCCGGCGCCGCGAACGGGTAGAGCCCTGCAACCCGTCATTCGTAGATCGACGGCACTCCCGAGCGCGATCTCGGCGATCTCGGCCAAGTCGACGGTCGGTGTTGTCGCGGCGGTCGGAGTTGTCTCCGTGTTGGCTCCGCCGCATCCGGCGCAGAGCGTGATGACCGCTCCGGCCGCGATGGACAAGAACCGGCTCATTGATCGTCGACGCGTCGCGTCGTCCGGCGTTCGATCAACTGTGGTGACATCACATGGTGGGTCATCAGCCGTTCTCGGTCAGCCGGATTCTGGTCCAGTTTGGACAGCAGGGTCGACAGCGCGACCCGGCCCATTTCCTCGCGGGGTTGATCGACAGTAGTCAGTGAGATGTGCCCGAGCGCGGCCAACGACGTGTTGTCGTAACCAACGATGGAGACGTCGTCCGGGACCATCAGCCCTGCCCGCTCGAGTCGATCGAGTGCTCCGATGGCGAGCAGATCGTTGCTCGTGAAGAGCGCGGTCGGCATCGTGTGCGCCTGCAGCAGGTGCTCGACGGCTGCCGCCCCGGCCTGCTCGGTGACCTCTTCACGATTCATCTTGCGGCTGGCTTTCTCCTCAGGAGTGAATTGCTGGGTGTTCCACACAAGTACGTTCACAATTTCTGCAGCAACATC
>JANOEM010000359.1:0-11783 GCA_031413195.1 Actinomycetes bacterium | reverse complement strand
ACGGCGAGCAAAACCGAAAAGGCGCGCTCGATCGACTGGATCCCGGAGGACGCGCTGGCCATTGGATCAGCCGGGTCCGCTCGGGACTGCGGGTTGGATGCGGGTCATGGCGATTGGTTTCCATCCTTTTCGAAATCCGGCACACTGACCGTGCCGATTGACGACAACGCCGATTGGCCGCGGCGCCGATTGACCAACTTGTCTACCACGATATAGTATTATCCCGTATCGTGGATAACCGGGATCACCGTGTGCATCACCACAGGAGAACACTTCATGGCTGACGACGACATCGTTCTTGCAAATCTGAATGACGAGGATCTCGTCGCGCAGATGCATGACGACCTCTACGACGGCATGGGTCCCGAGATCAAAGAAGGCACCAACCTGCTACTCGGACGGGGTTGGGGACCGGACCGAGTGCTCAATGATGCACTGGTCGAGGGGATGCGCATCGTCGGCATCGACTTCCGCGACGGGATCCTGTTCGTCCCCGAAGTCCTCCTTGCGGCGAACGCGATGAAGGGCGGGATGGAGATCCTTCGCCCATTGCTCGCCGAAACCGGCGCCGAGCCCGTTGGCAAGGTGGTCATCGGCACGGTCAAAGGTGACATCCACGACATCGGCAAGAATCTCGTCGCGATGATGCTCGAGGGCGCCGGCTTCGAAGTCATCGACCTCGGGATCAACACCGATGCCGGGCAGTTCCTGAGCGCGCTCGACGAGCACAAGCCGGACATCTTGGGGATGTCGGCGTTGCTCACCACAACCATGCCCTACATGAAGGTCGTGATCGACACCCTGAAAGAACAGGGTCGTCGCGACGAGCAGATCGTCATCGTCGGCGGCGCCCCGCTGAACGAGGAGTTCGGGGCAGCAATCGGTGCCGACGCTTATTGCCGCGATGCGGCCGTTGCGGCCGAGACGGCGAAGTCTCTGGTCCAGGCGCGACGGGCTGCCATCCGCGCCGCCAACGCCGTCGCCGTCTGAGGCGCACGTGCTGTCTGCAGCCCGGCCGTCTGCCATCGCCTCGGGGCGACCGCTTGTCATCGCATGTGCAGCGCTGACAGCAGATCTTCGCGCGGTGTTGTCTGCGGGCGGCCTCGCCGATGCGGTCGAGGTCCACTATCTGCCTGCTCAGTTGCACAACACCCCGCAGCACATCGTTGCCCAGGTCCGGCCGCTGGTCGAGGCTGCGACACACAGCGGCCGACCGGTGTTCGTTGCCTACGCCGACTGCGGAACCGGCGGTTTGCTCGATGCCATGTTGGCTGAGTTCCCGGGCGTTTGCCGCTTGCCGGGTGCTCATTGCTACGAGTTTTTCGCCGGCTCGGCGTTGTTCGACGAACTCCACGAGAAAGAGATCGGCACCTTCTTTCTGACGGACTTCCTCGCCAAACACTTCGATGCGTTGGTTTGGCACGGACTTGGCCTCGATCGGGCGCCTGAACTCCGCGACATGTACTTCGGCAATTACACCCGGGTGGTGCTTCTGGCGCAGACCGACGACAACGATGTGTCTGCCCGAGCAACGGTTGCTGCCGATCGACTGGGGCTCGCGTTCGAGCGCCGCTTCGTCGGTCGCAGCGGTCTCGGCGATCCCGTGATCGCTGCGGTCGGCGTTGGCTCGGCCCTCGATACATCGACCTGTGCGGGCAGCTGATGGCCCGACGCGGAAATCGTGACGAGTTGACGATCATCTCCTGGCGTGACATCCCGGCGCAGGTCAACGGTGGCAGTGGCGAGAGCAAGCAGCAACGAATCCTGCCCCAACGCTTCCAGGGAGCGATCGATCGGGCGGCGATGAAAGCCGGGAAGAAGACCTCGGGCGAGTACGTCCAGGAATGGCGCCGAAGCTCAATTCCCCTTCCCGACGGATTCGCCGGCGACTACCTCGCCGCGGTCTTGGCCGAGGCCGAACGAATCGAGAACGAGTTCCCGACATCTCGGCTCAAGTTGTGGGTCGAGACAGGCGGCTGGGACCCCGATCGGCCCGAATCCGAGCGTTCAGAGACCCACCAGCAGCCATCGACCCACCAGCAGCCAAACACTCACCCGCAGAACGGATCAACGCCATGACCGACACCATCTTGAGCTCAGCGACTAGGGAGGTCGTCATTGGATGGGGCCGTCCCTTCGTGATGATCGGTGAGAAGATCAATCCCACCGGCCGCAAGTTGCTGGCCGAGGAGATGAAGGCCGGCGACTACTCGAGAGTCGAGAAGGATGCCCTCGAGCAAGTCGCTGCCGGCGCGCAAATGCTCGATGTCAACGCCGGAATCCCGTTGGCCGACGAGCCGGCGATGCTTGCCCGGGCGATCCAGTTGGTGCAGGCGATCACCGATGTTCCGCTGTCGATCGACTCGTCGATCATCGCCGCGCTCGAAGCCGGTCTCGCGGTCTACCAGGGCAAGCCATTGGTCAACTCCGTGACGGGAGAGGAGGAAGTACTCGAGCGGGTGCTGCCCTTGGTCAAGAAGTACGGGGCCGCCGTCGTTGCCATCTCCAACGACGAGACGGGGATCTCCGAAGATCCCAATGTGCGGTTCGAGGTTGCCAAACGGATCGTGAATCGCGCAGCCGACTACGGCATCCCGGCCAGCGACGTCGTGGTCGATCCGCTGGTCATGCCGATCGGAGCCATGGGAACTGCCGGATTGCAGGTCTTCTCGCTGGTCCGAAGGCTGCACGAAGAGCTCAGGGTGAACACGACCTGTGGTGCTTCGAACATCAGCTTCGGCCTCCCCAACCGCCATTCGATCAGCGGTACGTTCCTGGCGATGGCGATGAGCCACGGGATGACCTCGGCGATCACCAATCCCATGCACACCGACGTCAAGAACGCGATCATGGCCGCCGACGTGTTGTGCGGAACGGACCAACACTGCGCTGCGTGGATCAAGGTCAATCGAGACCCTGGCTCCTCGACCAGTGGTAACGAGTCCGGCGGTCGCCGCGGCGGTCGCCGTTCGCGCGACGTCATCGCCCCGGCCTGATCCGCAACCGCTGATGCCCACCGTCGTCTTTACCCCATCCGGCCGCCGAGGCGACGTCGAGCACGGCAGCACCGTCCTCGATGCGGCGCGGCAGTTGGGCGTCGATCTCGATTCGGTGTGCGGTGGGCGCGGCATCTGTGGCCGCTGTCAGGTCGTACCGACCTTCGGGCAGTTCGACAAGCACGGCATCGCGAGCGATCCTGGTCACCTTTCGCCTGTCGGCGCCACCGAGAACGCATACCACGGGCGACGTCCACTCGAAGTCGGCGGGCGGTTGGGTTGCACCGCGAAGGTGCTCGGTGACCTGCTCGTCGATGTCCCCGCTGCGAGCCAGATGCATCGACCGGTGATCCGCAAGTCGGTCGATCTCACGGGGCTGATCATCGACCCCGTCGTTCACCCGTACTACGTCGAGGTCTTGGCGAACGATCTCGGCGGCGATCGCAGCGACCTCCGCCTGCTCACCGATGCGCTCTCGGAGCAGTGGAATCTTCCCACGCTGAAGATCACCCCGAACGCGCTGATTCGGCTGCAGCCGGCTCTCGCCCACGAAGGCCGCGATGTAACCGTTGCGGTACACGACAGCAGTGTCATCACCGGCGTCTGGCCGGGCTTCTTCGACGAGCTTTACGGCGTCGCAATCGACGTCGGCTCGACGACTGTGGCGGGTCACCTGTGTGACCTCGCGAGCGGTGAGGTCCTTGCCTCCGCCGGGTTGATGAATCCCCAGATCCGCTTCGGCGAGGACCTGATGAGCCGGGTGTCGTACGTGATGATGCACCCCGGCGGGCAACACGAGTTGACGGCGGTGATTCGCGCCGCGCTCAACGAACTGATTGCAGAGCTGTGCGCAAAGGCGTCTGCTACTCGGGCCGAAGTGCGAGCCGACGGCACTGTCGCCAAGGTGGCTGTCATTGCGATGAGCGAGATATCCGACATCGTCCTGGTCGGCAACCCGATCATGCATCACCTGATCCTCGGGATCGATCCCACACCCCTCGGCGGTGCTCCTTTTCCGCTTGCGACCGACTTACCGATCGATTCGCAGGCAACCGAGGTCGGTATCGCCTGCCCCCTGGCAACACTGCATATCTTGCCTTGCATCGCGGGCCATGTCGGCGCCGATACAACGGCGGCGGTGCTCGCCGTTGGCCCACATCGCGGCGACGAAGTTGTGCTTTTGATCGATGTCGGGACGAACGCCGAGCTGGTCCTCGGCAATCGTCACGGTCTCGCGGCTGCCTCCAGCCCCACTGGACCGGCGTTCGAAGGCGCGCAGATCTCCTGTGGCCAGCGTGCGACAGCGGGTGCGATCGAACGGGTCCGGATCGACAAGGACACCTTGGAACCGCGGGTCAAGGTGATCGGCTCGGACCTGTGGAGCGACGAGCCAGGTTTCGAGGACTCCTTGCCGGAAGTCGGCATCACCGGGTTGTGCGGAAGCGGCATCATCGAGATCATGGCCGAACTCTTCCTGGCCGGAGTGATCGAGGCAGATGGCACCATCAGCGGTGCGATGGCCGAGCGAACCGATCGGGTCGTTGCGGATGGTCGAACCTTCTCGTACGTCCTGCGTCGTGGAACCCCGGAGCTACGGATCACCCAGAACGATGTTCGCGGTATCCAACTCGCGAAGGGTGCGTTGTATGCCGGGGCGAGGTTGCTGATGGACCGTGCCGGCTTGGAGACCGTCGATGCGGTCAAGTTGGCGGGCGCGTTCGGAAGCCACATCGATCCGGTCTATGCCCTGGTTCTGGGGATGATCCCCGACTGCGATCCGGACCGGGTCACTTCGGTCGGCAATGCCGCTGGTTCGGGCGCCGTTCGGGCGCTGTTGTCCAAGGCCGACCGCGACGAGATCGCCCAGGTGGCGCGCACGATCACCAAGGTCGAAACGGCCATCGAGCCGAGGTTCCAGGAGCATTTTGTTGGCGCGATGGGCCTGCCCCACACCACTGATCCCTATTCACGGCTCGCTGCCGTGGTGGCGCTGCCGGCGCGCACCGACATCGACGGACCAACACGCACCCGGCGGCGCGTTCGTACCTAACTCGTTCACTACAGGGGGAACCATGACCGATACCGCAAATGCCTCGCCGCCCGGCGAAGTCCTCGCGCCCGAAGTAACGACGGGTCGGCGCGGAGGAGGCGGCCGAGCCGCTCGCCAGGCGGCCCGTTCTTCGAGCCAGGCCGAGTCGATTCCCTTCATCACGCGAACACTCGCTCCGTTCGAGGTGTTGAGTGAGGAATCGATTGCACTGATCGAACAGAACGCAGACACGATCCTGGAACGCACCGGCGTCTGGATTCGTGACTACCCCAGCGCGATCGAGTTGTTCGTCGCAGCCGGCGCCGAGGCCGACGGCGAGCGCGTCCGCTTTCCACGCGGACTGTGCCGAAGTCTGGTCAGGGCCACTGCGCCGACCACCTATGTACAGCACGGCCGAAACCCGGCCCGGAACGTTGAGATCGGTGGGATGAACACGGTGTTCGCCCCGAACTACGGTTCGCCGTTCGTGCGCGATCTCGACGGTGGCCGCCGCTACGCGACGCTGTCGGACTTCCAGAACGTCGTCAGGCTCGCCTATTCGTCGCCCTACATCCATCATTCCGGTGGCACGGTGTGCGAACCGGTCGACATCCCCGTCAACAAGCGCCACCTCGACATGGTCTACGCCCACATCAAGTACAGCGACAAGCCGTTCATGGGGTCGGTGACCGCGATGAGTCGCGCTCAGGACAGCGTCGACCTGGCCCGGATCGCCTTCGGCGGCGATCTGCAGGACCGCACCGTTATGACCAGCCTGATCAACGCGTCGTCGCCGTTGGTCTGGGACGAAACCATGCTCGGGTCGGCCGAGGTCTATGCCACCAACAACCAGGCGTGCATCTTCACTCCGTTCATCCTTGCCGGGGCGATGGCGCCGGTGACCGTCGCGGGAGTTGCCGCGCAAAGCCTGGCCGAGGCGCTCGTTGGGATGGCCTTCGCTCAACTCGTTCGCCCTGGCGCACCCGTGATCCTCGGCTCGTTTGCGTCGTCGATGTCGATGCAAACCGGTGCGCCGACGTTCGGAACCCCCGAGCCGTCGCTCGTGCTGTACGTCATGGCTCATCTCGCTCGCCGTCTCGGAGTTCCCTTCCGGTCCGGCGGCGGTCTCACCGCTTCGAAGGTCGCCGATGCCCAGGCCGCATATGAATCGGCCAACACCTTGCAGGCGACGATTCTTGGCGGGGTGAACTTCGTTCTCCACGCGGCGGGTTGGCTCGAGGGTGGGTTGTCGTTCGGTTTCGAGAAGTTCATGCTCGATTGCGATCAATTGGGGATGATGCACACCTTTGCCAAAGGGGTCGACATGTCCCCCAACGGTCAGGCTGTCGACGCGATCTGCGACAACGATCCCGGCATGCACTTCCTCGGTTCACCGCATACCCTGGCCAACTTCGAGAGTGCCTTCTTCCGCAGCACCGTTGCCGACAACAACAGCTACGAGCAGTGGTTGGAGGAAGGCGAGACCGACGCCAACACGCGTGCCAACACGCTCTGGAAGAAGAGTCTCGCCGACTACGAGGCACCCCCGTTGAACAGCGCGATCGACGAGGAACTGCAGGAGTTCATTGCCCGTCGCAAGATCGAGATGCCCGACGAGATCGGCTGACAGAACCGGTTGGGCAACCATTTCGTCCGGTCACAGAGTTCATCTATACTTACCGTTCTACGGAATGTTCCCGTAGTGCGGACTTCATTCCACATCGAGAGGATTTCCAGTGAGCAACGAGTTCCCAACGACCGCGAGCGTCGTCGTCATCGGAGCGGGCATCGTCGGCAACGGCGTCGTCGGCCATCTTGCCGAACTCGGCTGGCGCAACATCGTCCAGATCGACAAGGGCCCATTGCCCAATCCGGGCGGGTCCACGGGTCATGCCTCCAACTTCATCTTCCCGGTGGACCACAACCGGGAGATGGCGACGCTCAACCTCGACAGCCAGCGTCAGTACATCGACATGGGCGTCAACACCGAGTGCGGTGGGATCGAGATCGCCAGAACGCCAGAGCGGATGGAAGAGCTCCGGCGGCGAATGGTGTCAGCCAAGAACTGGGGAATTCCGGCTCGCTTGGTCACTCCCGCCGAGATCAAGGAGATGGTCCCGTTCATCAATGAGGAAATTCTCCTCGGCGGCTTCTACTCGCCGACCGTGTCGGTGGTCGACAGCCTACGCGCCGGCACCATCTTCCGTGAGCGGGCACAAGCTCTCGACGCGCTCCAGACCTTCGCCAACGTCGAGGTCATGGACATCGAGGTCGTCGATGGACGAGTGAAAGCGGTCGTCACCGATCGGGGCCGGATCGAGGCGGACGCCGTGGTCATCTGTGTCGGGGTGTGGGCACCGAAGCTGGCCAAGATGGCCGGCACCCAAATCCCGCTCACGCCGGCGGTCCACCAGATGATCGATGTCGGGCCGATCCCGGTGTTGGAAGAGACCGGCAAGGAGTTGGGGTTCCCGATCATCCGCGACATGGACACCTTCTGTTACGAACGCCAGAGCGCCGGCAGCATGGAGGTGGGTTCGTACGCCCACCGTCCGATCTTCATGGCCGCCGAGGAGATTCCCTCGATCAAGGAGTCTCGTCTGTCGCCGACGGAACTTCCGATCACGATGGAGGACTTCGATCCCCAACTCGAGCAGGCACTCGAACTGATGCCCGACATCCTTGGTACGGCCGAGATCAAGTACGCGATCAACGGGTTGTTGTCGTTGACCCCCGACGGCTTTCCGTTGATCGGTGAGACCCCCGATGTCAAGGGTCTCTGGTCCGCATGCGCGATCTGGATCAAGGAGGGCCCCGGTGCCGCCCGGATGCTGGCCGAATGGATGACGCACGGGCAACCCGAGGTCGATCCACATCACAGCGACATCGCCCGGTTCTACAAGTACGCCCGCAACGACAGCCACGTCCGGGCCCGGTGTGCAGAGCACTTCCAGAAGACTTACGGCATCATCCACCCGCGCGAGCAATGGGCATCGGAACGAGGAGTTCGCACCGCTCCGTACCACGACCGTACCGAGGCCCTCGGCGCGGTGTACTTCTTGGCTGGTGGGATGGAACGCCCGCATTGGTACGAGAGCAATGCCGAACTGGTCGCCAAATTCGGTGTCGAGGATCGCCCGGCCGAGTGGGATCGTCGTTGGTGGTCACCGATCATCAACGCCGAGCACCTCGCGATGAAAGAGAGCGTCGGAATGGTCGACCTCGCGCCGTTCGTCGTGTTCGAGTTCACTGGCCCCGGCACCAAGGACTATCTCCAAGGTCTCACGGTCAACAATGTCGACGTCGCGATCGGCAAGAGTATCTACACGCCGTTGCTCGACGTGAATGGTGGATTCCGGACCGATCTGACGATGCTTCGTTTGGCCGAGAACACCTACCGCGTGATGACTGGCGCATTCGATGGTCCTCGCGATTCCTTCTGGTTCGACAAACACCTCCCGGCCGACGGTTCGGTGCACTTCCAGGACCTGACCTCGTCGTACGTCACGATCGGTCTGTGGGGCCCGAACGCCCGCAAGGTGATGGAGAAGCTGACCACGAGCGACGTGTCCAACGACGGGTTTCCCTACGGGACGACGCAAGAAGTGCTGTTCGACAGCATTCCCGTCCGCCTGTTCCGGATCTCCTACGTCGGCGAACTGGGCTGGGAGATCTACGCCCAGACCGAGAACGCGCGGGCAGTGTGGGACAAGATCGCCGCCGCCGGTTCCGAATACGGCATCGTGCCTGTCGGCGCCGGTGTGTACGGAACGACCGGACGGCTCGAGAAGGGCTATCGCCTGATGGGCAGCGAACTCGACGGCGAGTACACCGTTGTCGAGGCAGGCCTCGCCCGCCCGAAGGTGAAGTCCGCCGACTTCATCGGCAAGGAGGCGTATCTCCGTCACCGCGAGGAAGACCCGGCGGCGATCCTCTGCACGTTGACCGTCGAGAACCACATGTCGGCCCGCGATGGTGTGAATCGTTACATGGTCGGGGGCGAGACCATCACGACCGCTGACGGGGAACGGATCGTCGACCGCAAGGGCCGGGTCTCCACCGTCACGACCGCTGGGTCCGGTCCGTCGGTCGGCAAGTTCCTGTTGCTGGCCTACCTGACGCCGGAACACGCCGTGGCCGGCAACGACTTGCAGGTGTACTACATGGATGAGTATTTCCCGGTGAAGGTGGCCGTCGTTGGTTCAACGCCGGTCTTCGACCCGACTGACGCGCGAATGAAGGGCTGATCCAACGATGACCGATCTGGCCATTGCCGATCTGCGAGTCCTGGTTTGCGTGAAGCGAGTTCCCGCGCCCGGGGCAAGGATCACCTTGACGGCCGACCACTCGGCAATCGACACCAAGAACCTCGGGTTCACCACATCGCCGCACGAGGAGTGTGCTGTCGAAGAGGCGATCCGGTTGGTCGAACGCCACGGTGGCACAGCCACCGTGTTGACACTGGGGCCTGGCGAGGCCGATGAGCAACTCCGCTACGCGGTCTCGGTCGGGATCTCCAAGGCCGTACACGTCACCCATCCCTCGCTCAGCGACGAAGGCGATTGGGACCCACAGGCGACGGCGCGGGCACTTGCCGAAGTCATTGCCGAGATCGAGGCTGTGCATGGCTCGTTCGATCTGATTCTGTTCGGCAACGAATCCGCTGATTCCGGTGGTTTCCAGGTGGGTGTGCGAGTGGCCCGCACGCTGGATCGCCCAATCGTCAATGGGATCAAGGCAATCGAGATCGGCGAAGGACCAGACGGCGGACGCACCGTGACCGCGCAGCGCGAAAGTACGTCCGGCTTCGAAGTCTATTCGCTGGGACTGCCGGCAATTCTGGGTGTGAAGGAAGGTCTCAACCTGCCCCGCTACCCCACGTTGCCCGGCCGATTGAAGAGCAAGAAGGCAGACGTACTGGTCCAGATCATCGATCCGGTACCCGGCGGCTTGATCACCGAACACTTCGACAACGCAGCCGAGTTGGTGATCGAGACCACCATGCTCGGCAGTGGTCCCGAGTCCGCTCCGGCCATCGTCGACCTGATCGAAAGGTTGGGTCTGCTGTGAGCGAGATCCTCGCACTGTTCGAACACGATCGCGGCGAACCCGCCGATACTGCGTATCAGACTCTCGGCCTCGCCCGAGCCCTGTTGGCCGCCGGAGTTGGGTCATCGATTACCGCCGTGGTGATCGGAGCCGACGCCGATGAGTCGGTGGCTGATCTCGGAGCGTACGGAGCGTCCACGGTCGTGCACCTGCACCACCCCGAGCTCACCGACTACGCCCCGGAAGCGTGGGGTGAGGCCGTCGCAGGTTTGATGTCTGCCCGAGGGCCTGGCGCAGTCGTAGCCACCGGAACGGACCGTGGCAACGAAGTGCTCGCATACGCGTCGGCAATTGCCGATGTCGCATTTGCCGCCAATGTCTGCGAAGTCATCGAAATGGCCGGCACGAGTCTGTCGCTGACCCGAATCCGATGGGGAGGCAGCCTGCTCGAACAGTCGATGCTGACCGGTTCGCCGTTGGTCCTGTCCGGGGCGGCGCACGTGTTCGACGGTGATCCTTCGCCGGATCACGTCGGACTCGCCGCATCGAAAGAAGTGATCGATGTCTCTCTGTCCGAGCGCGCAGCCAGAACGCGAATCGTGGATCGCGTGACGTTGTCATCGGGCATCACTCTGACCACCGCCGCGGTCGTCGTCAGCGGCGGTCGCGGCGTCGGCTCGGCCGAAGGCTTCGCACCGTTGAACGAACTTGCCGAGTTGCTCGGTGGCGCTGTTGGCTGTAGCCGAGTTGTGACGAACAACGGATGGCGCCCGCACAGCGACCAGGTCGGTCAGACCGGCAAGCGGATAGCGCCCGAGCTATACATTGCGTGCGGCATCTCCGGGGCGATCCAGCACTGGGTGGGCATGATGGCCAGCAAGCACGTGTTGGCGATCAACACCGACGGCGAAGCGAACATGGTCGGCAAGGCCGAGTACGCGGTGATCGGCGACCTGCACAAGATCCTGCCGGCCGTCAGCGAAGAGATCCGCAGGCGGCGCAGCATGTCCTGATCGGTGTCAAGCCGACCGTCATCGCCCGCCGTCATCGCCCACCGGTTCTCGTTCAGCGTGCGTCGGCGATCGCCCGCCACACCTTCTCGGCCGTGGTTGGCATGTCGATGTGCGTGACACCGAGGTGGCTGAGCGCATCGATCACTGCTGACTGCACCGCCGGCGTACTGCCGATGGTGCCGCTCTCGCCGATGCCCTTCGCGCCGAGTGGGTTCATCGGCGTGGGTGTCTCCATGTGGATGACTTCGAAGCTCGGAAGTTCGGCGGCCGAGATCATTGCGTAGTCCGCCAGGTTCGACGTGATCGGGTTGCCCGTCTCGTCATAACGAACCTCTTCGAGCAACGCCTGGGCGGTGACGAGTTCATCATCGTCCTGACGGATCTCAACGATGTCAGCCGGATCGATGCGTTAACCCAGAACATCCTCCACCAGCTTGCCGAGCCTTTCCGGCTGGGCGGCGAGGTAGCCTATATATCGGCCAGCATCGGCATCACGCTGTATCCGCACGATGCCGCCGGGATGGAAGAGCTGGTCAAGAATGCCGACCAGGCGATGTATGCCGCGAAGAATGCCGGGCGCAACCGGTTCAGCTATTTCACCCAGACCATGCAGCAAACCGCGCAGGCCAGGCTGAAATTGTCGAATGATTTGCATGGTGCGCTGGCGGCCGGCCAGTTCGAGGTCCATTACCAGCC
>JANOEM010000358.1:0-5818 GCA_031413195.1 Actinomycetes bacterium | reverse complement strand
GCCGCCTCGGCCGGGGAGACCTCGTGCACATCGATGCCCATGCGGTTCATGAAGGCGGACGCCCGCCTGCATTCCTCGACGCGTTCGTGCGTATCGGCCGGCTGGATGTACCCCACCTGGCGCCAGCCGGTGGCGTGGCCGGTTCGTTCCTCGAGCTCGGCGATCAAGTCACGGCCGTAGGTGTAGAGCTCGCACGCCCACTCGTCACCGAGCAGACCTGGTACGACCTCTCCCGCTGCGTGCCAGGTGGTCCCTGAGGTCAACTTGTCGCGCTCGATGACCACGACATCCGTGCAGCCGAGGAGGTTGAGGTGATAGGCGATGTTGCAGCCGATCGAACCGCCGCCGATGATGACGATGTGGGCCTGGGTGGGTAGGTCACCGCTCATTGGCTGCCTCCGTTGCGAGGGTCGAGTTGTGACGGCGACCCTAGGCTCGCGACGCGCTGAAGTCGAGGTTCCTTTACGCTGGCCTTTGTTGGCTCAGTCGGGAAGCAGGAGTTCGGCATTGCGGACGAAGAACGCTTCAAGAGCTTCATCGCCGAGGGGAGAGATGTCCGCGGCCATGCGGCCGATTGGATCGGTTCCCCCTTCGGGGTGTGGAAAGTCAGTGGAGAATGCGTAGATCTCGGCCATGCCGTAGCGATCGATTTGGCGCGCGGTTCGTTCCCAGTAGAACGGCGTGACTCGGATCTGGTCGACGAAGACCTCAGTCGGGCGTCGTTGCAATCCTTCGCGCAGGCGGCGCGACAACTGGAGACGGTCTTCGAGGAGGTCGACGAACGGGCCGACCCACATCGCGCCGAGCTCGATCACGCCGATGCGCAGGTTCGGGTGTCGGTCGAACACGCCGCCGTAGATCATCGTGCTCAGGTAGTTCTGCGCCGCGAGGTGCATCGTGGCCAGCATGTGCGGGCCAACGGGTTCACCAGTCGAGAAACTGCCGGGTCGAAGGAGGTCGGCCTCAGACCACGAGTCGCTACCGAAGAAGCCCTGCTGGCCGCCGATATGCAGTGTCACGGGGAGACCCGCTTCGGCGAGCAGAGCCCAGAGCGGGTCGACCTCTGGCGCCGCAGGAGATCGGCCGCCTGGTGCGACACCGTCTTGGATGAATACGGCACGAGCTCCGCCTGCTGCGACCCGTTCGGCTTCGGTGATTGCACCCTCGATCGAGCCGAGGTTGAGCAACGCGGTCGGTCGAAGGCGTCCGTTGCCCGCCTTTGTCCATCGCAGCACGGCGTCGTTGTACTCGCGCAGCACGGCGCCTGCGTTGGGATGGTTCGACCACGCCGGCATCGCGAGAACCACTTGGGGGAAGATGAGTTGGCGCTCGATGCCCATGATGTCCAGGGCGGCCAATCGCCCTTCGGGGGTGGAGGCACCCGGCGCGGCCGTGCCCTTCGTGTGCCATACGGACTCGGTGGTCAGCTCTGGTTCGTCGGTGGCGTCGAACAACGCAATGCCTGCGAAGGCTTCGCCGAAACGCGCCGTGGCATCTCCGAACACCTCGCGCCAGCGAGAGATCGGCACCTGCAAGTGGCTGTCGAGGTCGTTGATACGACCATGGACAGCGGGGACAGTCGTAACCATTGAGAGAACGTACCGGTGACTGGCGCGTCGCGCTCCGCCGGCACTTCGCGAATTGGAGCGCCGCGTCTTCTGCGAGACTTCGGGTCCATGGACACGATCGCTATCTCTCGTCACTCGTTGCATCGCATTGCGGTGCATGTGGTCGCACGGTCTCGCGTCGCGGCGTCAGGGCGGTTCTCGCTGCGCCTGACGCCCGGCGGGTTCGGCACGACCGACCTCGCTCCGGATGGACGTCGTGTGAGGGTGTCCGCGTCGAACCTCGTGGTCGAGTCCGACGCACCCGGCGAGGCCTCCGCCCGGAGCATCGGGATCAATGGGTCGTCGCTCGCCCAGCTCGCCGCATTCGCCGGCGTCGATCTGTCTGAACCACTCGACGTCGGTCATGACACGCCACCTGTAGGAGATGCCGACGCTCCCATCGACTTCGGCGCCGAGGGCGATGGCGTCGTCATAGCTTGGTTCGGGTTGCTCGCCGCGATACTCGATCTCGTGCTCGCCGAGCTGCCTGCGTCCGCGGCGGCCACACTGCCTCGCCTCTGGCCAGAGCACTTCGACGTCGCAATCGAGGCCCAGGCCCACGCCGATCGGCGCGTGAACCTCGGCGGGTCGCCCGGCGATGGATTCAGTAACGAGCCGTATCTGTACATCGGCCCCTGGACCGCTGATCGCCCCGGCGACGCCGCGTTCTGGAACGCTCCGTTCGGCGCTTTCCGCACGTGGAGTCAGTTGGCGGCCGACCCGGTCGACGTCGTTATCGCGGGAGCAGCGTTCCTGCTCGACGGCTACCGTCGCCTCGTCTCGGCGGGGCAGCAACGAGCAGAACCTCTGTAACGATTGGCGTGCTGACCCGACTGTTGCAACGTATCCACGTCGCACAGGAGAGACAGACATGATTGGTTTGCAGGGTAGGACGGCAATCGTCACCGGGGGGAGTTCGGGGATCGGACAGGCGATCGCGGTTCGTCTCGCCAAGGAAGGCGTGAACGTGGCCATCAACTTCGTCGGCGCGCCAGAGGGCGCGGTGATGACGAAGGATGAGATCGAGCGCGGTTTCGACTCGTGCATGTGCAGCATGCGCGACGCGGGGCATGAGCCGCTGCTGGTCGAAGCGGACGTATCCAAGGAGGGTCAGGTTGAGCGGATGTTCGCCCAGACGATCAATCACTTCGGTGGCGTCGACATCCTGATCAACAACGCTGGCATCCAGATCTCCGGCGACTCGGAGACGCTCGCCGTCGATGACTTCGACAAGGTGCTCGCCGTGAATCTGCGCGGCAGCTTCCTGTGCGCACAGCAGGCGCTGCAGCACATGCTCGCCGCAAGCACGATGGGTTCGATCGTCAACGTGTCGAGCGTTCATCAAGAGATCCCCAAGCCGCGGTTTCTCGGTTACTCCGTGAGCAAGGGCGGCATGCAAAACCTGACCCGGTCGCTTGCGCTCGAGTTCGCGGGTCGCGGCATTCGCGTCAACGCCGTGGCGCCAGGCGCGACAATCACGCCGATCAACCGGTCCTGGGTCGACGACCCGGAGAAGGCCGCGATGGTGGTCTCGCACATCCCCATGGGCCGAGCTGGCACGGCCGAGGAGATGGCCGCCGTTTCGGCGTTTCTCTGCAGCGACGAAGCCGCCTACATCACCGGTCAAACGATCTTCGTCGATGGCGGGCTGACCTTGTACGCAGACTTTCGCACGACGTGGTCGTCAGAGTGAGCGCCGGCGTCGTGGCGCCGCGATCAAGGACTGACGGACCGAACTGGTGGCCGAGCCGATACGGCCCGCAGGACGAAGCAGGTTCGCTGAACGAGGTGTCCTCGATCGGCATTGTGGCAGCGGCGGGGTTGGTTCGGCAAGGCATCGTGTTCGACCTCGCCCACGTTCTGGACGAGACGTCGCCTGCTTTCCCGGGCCGCACCTTCAAGCAGTGGTTGCACGAGCGGGCACCCAGCGGCGGCATAGGGGAGAACAAGGTCCACTGGGTGGCCGAACGATTCGAAGCGACGACTCAGATGGGCACGCATGTTGATGCGCTCAACCATCTCCACCATGGCGACCGCACCTACAACGGGCATCTCCTCGGTGACATCGAGACCGCTGCGGGGACATCGAGGCTCGGCGCAGAGACGCTGCCACAACTGGTCACCCGCGGTGTGCTGCTCGACATCGCCAAGGTACGTCGGGTGGAGCGCATGGAGCCAGGCGAGGTGATCACGCGAGCAGACGCAGATGCAGCGCTCGCCATTGCGGGGCTGACGGTTCGGCCCGGCGACGCAGTGCTGTTTCACACCGGATGGGGCACACAATGGGACGACGATCCCGAGTGCTACCCGACCGGTGAACCGGGCCCTGGGGTGGAGATGATCGACTGGCTGGCTGATCATCGCGTCGCCATCACCGGTTGCGACACGTGGAGCTTCGGACCCGTGCCGCCCGAGAATCCGAACCGTCCGTTCGAGGTGCCACAGACCCTCAACACGCGCCACGGCGTCGTGATCATGGAGAACCTTCGATTGCGCGACCTCGCTGCATCGCCTCATCGCGAGTTCATGTTCGTGATGACCCATCCCAAGTTGCGCGGCGCTACTGGCGCCTGGATCGCACCACTCGCCATCGTCTGAACAGAGAGACCCACATGAACGACTACGACATCATCATCATCGGCTCCGGTGCGGGCGGCGGCACGCTTGCTCACGCGCTTGCGCCGACTGGCAAGCGGATCCTGATCATCGAGCGAGGCGATTATCTCCGCCGAGAGAAACAGAACTGGGATTCTGTCGAGATCTGGGGCAAGCAGCGTTACCGCAACAGCGGAAAGTGGCACGACACGGTCGGCGATCGGGAGTTCCTCCCCAAGCAGCACTACTACGTCGGCGGCAACACCAAGTTCTACGGCGCGGTCTTGTTCCGGATGCGTGAACGCGATTTCGGCGAGGTGACCCACGTCGACGGGGTGTCACCCGCTTGGCCGGTCACGTACGCCGACATGGAGCCTTACTACAGCCGTGCCGAGCAGCTCTATCACGTTCACGGCGAACGCGGCTCGGACCCGCTCGAGCCATGGGCATCGGCCGACTACCCGCACCCCGCTGTGTCCGACGAGCCACGCATCGCCCAGCTTCGCGCAGATCTGCTCGCCGCCGGGCTGCAGCCGTTCGCGCTCCCTGTCGGGATCATGATCGACGAGGACAAGCCAGCGACGAGTCCGTGCGTGCGTTGCGACACGTGCGACGGTTTCCCGTGCCTGGTGCAGGCCAAGGCCGACGCTCACGTGGTGTGCGTCGAGCCGGCGCTTCGTCATCCGAACGTCAGCCTGCTGACCGACGCGTACGTCTCGCGATTGGAAACGTCGGCGGACGGCCGGACGATCACCGGAGTGGCGGTGGAGCGCAACGGAAAACTCGAGCGCTACACCGCTGACATCGTGGTTGCCTCGGCCGGGGCGATCAACTCGGCGGCGCTCCTGCTTCGCTCCGCAAACGATCAGCACCCGATGGGCCTCGGCAACTCGTCGGGTCTGGTCGGCCGCAACCTGATGCTGCACAACAATTCGTCGTTGATCGCGATCTCCGACGTGCCCAACCCGACCAAGTTCCAGAAGACACTTGGCATCAACGACTTCTACTATGGCGACGGTGCATGGCCCTTCCCACTCGGTGCGATGCAGATGCTCGGCCGTAGCGATGCCTTCACGATGTCGCTCGATGCGCCCGACGCTGCCGACCCCGCCGACCTCGCTGCCCACTCGCTCGACTTCTGGCTGACGACCGAGGACCTCCCCCAGCAGCGGAACCAGGTCCGGCTCACCCCCGAGGGCGGCATCAGCCTCACCTACCATCCGTCGAACCTCAACGCGCACAGCCGCCTCATCCAGAAGTTCAAGGATCTGCTCGAGACGATGCGGTGCAGTCAGCAGGTCATGGAGAAGAACCACTACCTCGGCGGCAAGCTCGGGATCAACGGCGTCGCCCACCAGAATGGCACGCTCCGCTTCGGACATGACCCCGCGAGCTCCGTGCTCGACGTCAATTGCCGGACCCATGACGTGGACAACCTCTACGTCGTCGACTCGAGCTTCTTCGTGTCCAGCTCGGCTGTGAACCCGACCCTGACGATCATCGCCAACGCGCTTCGAGTCGCCGATCATCTCCGCTCCGTTGTCGGTGTCTCCCAGCTGAATGTCTCAGCGGAAAGCGCCATGTCATGAGCGGCGCGGTGAAGATCAACGCCGAGA